>NZ_JASJXJ010000090.1:0-15532 GCF_035018685.1 Cryobacterium sp. RTC2.1 | reverse complement strand
GCGCCCGCACGATTCGGTGTCGTGCGGGCGCTTCTCTGGAGCGAAGTGAGGCGGGTCCGACTAGCGGCGAGCGTCGTCCCTATCCCTGGCGGATGCCGGCAGTACGCTCTTCTCCCAGCCGCGGCGGGCCTTGCGCGCGCCGGATCCCCGGTGAGAGTCGCGCGACCTGTAGACGATGTACGGTCTCACGATGTAGCCGATCGGGGCCGAGAACACGTGCACGAGCCTGGTGAACGGCCAGAGCAGGAACAGCAGGGTCGCGGTCAGTACGTGCAGCTGGAAGAAGAACGGCACATGAGCCATCAGCGACGGGTCCGGCTGGGCCGAGAGCAGCCCGCGCACCCACGGTGAGATGGTTCCGCGGTAGTCGTAGCCGGCACCGAGCACCTGAAACAGCACGGTGGCGGTGGTCCCGAACAGCAGGGTCGCCCCGAGGAGCAGGTACATGACCTTGTCCATCACCGTTGTGGCGAGCAGCACCCGGGTGTTCAGCCGCCGCCGGTAGATCAGGATCGCAAGCCCGGCGAGGGTGAGGACGGCCGCGATACTGCCGAGCCAGGTCGCGCCGACGTGGTAGATCTCATTGGAGACGCCGACGAATTCGAGCCATTCCTTGGGAACCAGGAGCCCGACGACGTGGCCGCCGAGAACCATCAGGATGCCGTAGTGGAACATCGGTGATCCCCAGCGAAGCAGCCGGTTCTCGTAGACCTGGCTCGACCGGGAAGTCCAGCCGAACTGGTCGTGCCGGTACCGGAAGATGTGGCCGACCACGAACACGGCCATGGCCGCGTACGGGAACGCCACCCACAGTAGAAAGTCGATCGGATTCATACCCTGAGTTCCTCACTCGCGATGCCGGACGGCGAAAATGGTTTGAGATTGCCGAGGAAGGTCATGCCGACCGTCTCCGTCGGCGGGCCCTCGTTCACGAGGTTCAGGTAGCGTTCGCGGGTTTCCTCATCGATGCTCGGGAGTGAGAGGGAGACCGCTTCGACGACGTGCGCGTACGGGCTCTCGATGGTCTCGAGTGCGGTGCGGAGCACCTCGATCCCGTCGCGGTGTGCCGCGAGCAGCTCCTGTGCGATGGGCGAATCGCTGAGCGCCGAGAATTCGAGCACCATCGGAAGGTAGTCGGGCAGTTCGTCCGCCGCGACCTCCCAGCCGGCCGCGCGATACGCCTCGACGAAGCGCACCAGCGCCATGCCCCGGCGACGGGTGTCGCCGGCGGCGTAGTACGAGAGGTACGGGCAGCACTTGCGTTTGAGGTCGAACGTGGCCGTGAAGTGCACCTCGAGCTGCTGCTGGTCCATGGTGCCGGCAGCGCCAAGGAACGCCTCGAAGGCGTGCCGAAGCGGGTCGGGCAGCAGCGTGACCGATTCGGCGACGACCGCAAACCGCGCCCGGCGTTCGATGGTCGGATAATCGAGCAGGATCGACGCCGCCATGTGCGCGATGGCACCGTCCTCCGCACTGAGCGGAATCGCCCTGACGGTGCGCGGCGGAAGCTTCGGGAGCCTCATGCGGGGCTCCCGGTGTCGGCGACGGGCGGAATGATCGGCGGGATCGGCGGGAACAGGCCCTTCGGCGCCCCCGAGCCGTTCCAATTCAACAGGTTGAGCCGGCCGGGCGTTGTCGGCTTGGTCTTCTCCCCGCCCTTGCCGATCATCTCGTTGTAGTTGTCGACCGTCGCGTTGAACGGCATTCCCGGTGTCTTGCCATAGGGCCCTGCGGCGGTCGACGTCGGGCCGCCCATGCCGGGTCCGCCGTCGGTGTCGAGCGAGCACGCGAGCTCCTCGAGCTCGCGCGCCGTCTCGACGTGCGCCTTCGGGATCACGTAACGGTCCTCGTACTTGGCGATCGCGAGGAGGCGGTACATTGCTTCGATCTCGGTGCCGGTCATGCCGACGGCCTCGGGGATGGACTCGTCGCGGTCCCGGCCGAGGTTGATGTCGCGCATGTACGAACGCATCGCGGCGAGCTTCCGCAGCGAGGATTCGACCGGGACGACATCTCCGGCCGAGAACAGCCCGGCGAGGTATTCGACGGGGATGCGCAGCTTGTCGATTGCGGCGAACAGGGTGCGGGCGTCCTCACCGTCGTTGTTCGTCGTCGAGATGACGTCGACGACCGGGGACAGCGGCGGGATGTACCAGACCATCGGCATCGTTCGATACTCGGGGTGCAGCGGCAGGGCGACCTTGTACTCGGAGATGAGCTTGTAGATCGGGCTGTTCTGCGCGGCGAGGATCCAGTCGTCCTCCATGCCCTCCGCCTTCGCCGCGGCGATGACCTCGGGGTCGAACGGGTCGAGGAACACCCCGCGCTGGGCCTCGAGCAGGTCCTGGTCGTTCTCGATCGCGGCGGCGGCGAGCACGGCGTCGGCGTCGTAGAGCATCAGGCCCAGGTAGCGCAGTCGACCGACGCAGGTCTCCGAGCAGATGGTCGGCTTGCCCTGTTCGATCAGCGGATAGCAGAGGGTGCACTTCTCCGCCTTGCCGGTCTTGTGGTTGAAGTAGACCTTCTTGTATGGGCAGGCCGAGACGCACATCCGCCAGCCGCGGCAGGCATCCTCGTCGACGAGGACGATGCCGTCCTCCTCGCGCTTGTACATCGCACCGGATGGGCACGCCGCGACGCAGGCCGGGTTCAGGCAGTGCTCACAGATCCGTGGCAGGTAGAACATGAAGGTGTTCTCGAACTCCATCTTCACGTGCTCGCTCATCGTCGCGAGGATGGGGTCCTCCGCCGCGGTCTCCTGGGAACCACCGAGGTCGTCGTCCCAGTTGCCTGACCACTTGATGTCCATGTTCTTGCCGGTCAGTAGGGATTTGGGTCGGGCGACGGGACTCTCGGTGCTGAGCGGAGCTTTGGTGAGCATGTCGTAGTCGTAGGTCCACGGCTCGTAGTAGTCGTCGATGACGGGCAGGTCGGGGTTGTTGAAGATCGTGGCGAGCCGCTTGAGCCGGCCGCCGGAGCGCAGTTTCAGGCGTCCGCGCTTGTTGCGCACCCAGCCGCCGTTCCACTTCTCCTGGTCCTCGTACCGCTTCGGGTAACCGAGGCCTGGCCGCGTCTCGACGTTGTTGAACCAGACGTATTCGACGCCGGTGCGGTTGGTCCATACCTGCTTGCAGGTCACGGAGCAGGTGTGGCAGCCGATGCACTTGTCGAGATTCATGATCATCGACATTTGGGCCATTACGCGCATTTAGTACTCAACCTCCTGGCTGCGTCGACGGATCACGGTGACCTCGTCGCGTTGGTTCCCGGTCGGGCCGAGGTAGTTGAAGGCGAAGGACAGCTGGGCGTAGCCGCCGATCAGGTGGCTGGGCTTGAGCAGGATCCGGGTCAGCGAGTTGTTGGTTCCGCCGCGCATGCCGCTCGTCTCGGCGATCGGTACGTTGATCGTGCGGTCCTTCGCGTGGTACATGTACACGGTGCCCTCCGGCATCCGGTGCGAGACGATGGCCCGTGCGACGACGACGCCGTTGCGGTTGTACGACTCGATCCATTCGTTGTCGCGCACGCCGATCTTGTCGGCGTCCTGCGGTGACATCCAGATCGTCGGCCCGCCGCGGGACAGCGAGAGCATCATCAGGTTGTCCTGGTATTCGGAGTGGATCGACCACTTCGAGTGCGGCGTCAGGTAGCGCACGGCGACCTCCGCGCGGCCCTTCGACCCCGTCGAACCGGTCGCCGCCGTGGAACCGACGATCGAGTCGTCAAACAGGCGGTGCATGTCGAGCGGCGGCCTGAAGATCGGCAGCTGCTCCCCGAGCTCGATCATCCAGTCGTGGTCGAGGTAGAAGTGTTGCCGCCCGGTCAGCGTGTGCCACGGTTTGAGGTGCTCGACGTTGATCGTGAATGCGCTGTACCTGCGACCGCCGTGCTCGCTGCCGGACCACTCCGGGGAGGTGAGGACGGGGACGGGCGCGCCCTGGACATCCGGGTATGAGAAGCGCCTGCCCTCGTTGTCGCTCGCGAGGTGGGCGAGCTTCATGCCCGTGCGCTCCTCGAGCTGCCGGAAGCCCTGGGTGCCGAGACGGCCGTTCGTGGTGCCGGAGAGGGCCAGCACCATCTCGCAGGCGTGGATCGCGGTCGTGAGGCGCGGCCGGCCGGCAGCGGGGCCGCTCTCGACGAGACCGTTCTTCCGGCCGAGGTACTCGACCTCGACATCGGGATTGAACTTGACGCCCTTCGTGACCATGCCCAGTTTCGCGGTGAGCGGGCCGAGTGCGCCGAGCTTGTCTGCGAAGCCCGGGTAGTCGCGCTCGACGACGACGAGCTTGGGCATCGTGATGCCGGGCACGAGCGGCTGGCCGTACTGCACGGTTCCGTGCGGGGTCGCCATCGCATCGGGGGTGTCGTGCGTCAGGGGCACGGCGACGATGTCCCGGCGCACGCCGAGGTGGTCGACCGAGAGCTCGGAGATCTTCTTCGCGAGGATGTGGAAGATGTCGAAGTCGGTCTTCGCCTGCCACGGCGGCGTGATCGCGGGGTTGAACGAGTGGATGAACGGATGCATGTCCGTCGTCGACAGGTCGTTCTTCTCGTACCAGGTGGCCGGCGGCAGGACCACATCGCTGAAGACGGTCGTCGAGGTCATCCGGAAGTCGCTCGTCACGAGGAGGTCGAGCTTTCCCTCCGGAGCGGACTCGTGCCACTTCATCGTCTTCGGGCGCTTCTCCGGCGGGGATTCGGGCGCGCGCACGGCACTCGTGGTGCCGAGCAGGTGCTTGAGGAAGTATTCGTTGCCTTTGCCGGAAGAGCCGAGTACGTTCGCCCGCCAGACGACCATCACGCGAGGGAAGTTCTCCGGTGCGTCGGGGTCCTCGACCGAGTACGCGAGGCTGCCGTCCTCCAGCGACTCGACCACGTACTGGGCCGGGTCGACCCCGGCGGCGACGGCGTCGTCGACGAGGTCGAGCGAATTCCGGTTGAACGTCGGGTAGCTCGGCATCCAGCCGCGCTTCGTCGATTCGACAAGGCAGTCCGCGGTGGTGCGGCCGGCAAAGGTACCGACTCCGAGCGGGCTCGAGAGGGTGTCGGCGGACAGCCCGTCGTAGCGCCACTGGTCGGTCGCGAGGTAGAAGAAGCCGGTGCCGATCATCTGGCGGGGAGGGCGCACCCAGTCGAGGCCGAAGGCGTATTGTCCGTAGCCGGTGAGCGGGCGGACCTTTTCCTGCCCGACGTAGTGGGCCCAGCCGCCGCCGTTGACGCCCTGGCAGCCGGTCATCGTCGTGAGGGCGAGGAAGGCCCGGTAGATCGTGTCGGAATGGAACCAGTGGTTCGTGCCTGCCCCCATCAGGATCATCGAGCGACCGCCCGATTCCTCGGCGTTCTGCGCGAATTCGCGGCCGATGCGTTCAGCAGCCTGCATCGGCACCGAGGTGATGGCCTCCTGCCAGGCAGGGGTGCCGGGCGAGGACGCATCGTCGTAGCCCGTTGGCCAGATGCCCGGCAGCCCGTCGCGACCGACGCCGTACTGGGCGAGGAGGAGGTCGAAGACGGTCGTCACGAGTTCGCCGGCGACGCGCCGCACGGGCACGCCGCGGCGGATGATACCGGCGCCGCCGGCCTGCTGCTCCCCCGCGTCGTCTGTCGTCGGCGACACGTCGAAGCGCGGCAGGTCGACCGAAGCGGATGCGCCGTCGTAGTCCGGCGCGTCCATGATCGAGAGCAGCGGGTCGACGCCCTCGAGGTCGAGGTTCCACTTGCCGACGTCGGTCTCGGAGAAGCGGTGTCCGATCGATCCGTTCGGGATGACGGTGCGGCCGTCCTGGTCGAGGAGGATCGGCTTGAACGCCGCGCTCGCGACCGTCGGCTCGGTGTCGGGGAGGGCATCCGCCGTCATGAACTTGCCGGGCACCCAGGCGTCGCCGCGTTTCGTGAGCGTGATCAGGTAGGCGGAGTCGCTGTAGCGCTTCATGTAGTCGACGAAACGCGGGGTCCGCCGGTCGACGAGGAACTCCTTGAGAACGACGTGGCCCATCGCGATCGCAAGGGCGCCGTCGGTGCCGGGGTGAACGGCGAGCCATTCGTCGGCGAACTTGGAGTTGTCGGCGTAGTCGGGAGAGACCGTGATGACCTTCTGTCCGCGGTACCGGGCCTCGACCATGAAGTGGGCGTCGGGGGTGCGGGTGACCGGCACGTTCGAGCCCCACATGATCAGGTAGGACGAGTTCCACCAGTCGGCGGATTCCGGGACGTCGGTCTGGTCGCCGAAAACCTGCGGGCTCGCGACGGGGAGGTCGGCGTACCAGTCGTAGAAGGACAGCATCGTGCCGCCGAGCATGGAGATGAAGCGGTTGCCGACTCCCTGCGAGACGATCGACATCGCCGGGATCGGCGAGAAACCGGCGATCCGGTCCGGCCCGTAGGTCTTGATGGTGTGCACGTGGGCGGCGGCGACGATTTCCGCGGCCTCGTCCCAGCTCGCGCGCACCAGGCCGCCCTTGCCGCGAGCGCTCTTGTAGGCCTTGGCAGACTCGGGGTTGCCGGTGACGTCGGCCCAGGCGAGCACCGGGTCGCCGAGGCGTGCCTTCGACTCACGGTAGAGGTTGAGCAGCACGCCGCGCACGTAGGGGTACCGCACCCGGGTCGGCGAGTAGGTGTACCAGCTGAATGCTGCGCCACGGGGGCAGCCGCGGGGTTCGTACTCCGGCGAGTCAGGGCCGACGGAGGGGTAGTCGGTCTGCTGGGTCTCCCAGGTGATGATGCCGTCCTTGACGTACACCTTCCACGAACAGGAGCCGGTGCAGTTCACGCCGTGGGTGGACCGCACCTCCTTGTCGTGGGTCCAGCGGTCGCGATAGAAGCTGTCGGCGTCCCTGCCGCCTTCGAGGAACAGGGAGCGCAGGTCCGGCGAGGTCTCGCCCCTGCGAAGGAAACGGCCGAGGTTCAGGATGCTGTCCGCGATCGGGCCGTCGATGCCCGGTTTGGTGCCGGGCTGGCCGGCTTTGCGCTTCGAGAAGCTCGAGTTCTTGAGAGTTTTCACGACATACCCCTTGCGGTGCCGGGCATTGCCGATTCAGCAACCACCCTCGCATCCGAGTCTCACGGGCACCCGAACGGGCTACAAGCGGAAAACGCCGTGAATAATAACCACGTCGGTCTCGGTGGGCACCCGGACGGGCCCGGCATCGGCCCCCTCGGATTCCTCACACTCAGCACCCTCGTCGGAGTGCCGGAGGTCCAGTGTGCAGGAGTCCGGCTTGTCGAGCGGATGCAGCGCGTCGGCCGTCAGCGGACCCCCGGTCTGCTGCAGGATCCCCTGGAGCAGGCCGAGGTGCACGCGGCAGACCTCCGGGTGTTCCTTGACCATCTCGCTGTACGGACAATCGTGCAGCCTGACGTGACGCCCGTCCGCGTCGATCCGCCCGTCGAACCCGGTCTGGTCGAGGTGGTCGTCGAGGGCGTCCAGTTGCCGCTGCAAGGGCGAGTCGATCGCGGCGCTGACCGGCAGCATCCGCCGGACCAGGTCGCCGCGCCGTTCGGCGGCCTCGATCTTCGCGACCCGGATCGAGCCCTCCCGATGGTCGACGCCGGCAGCCGCACTGTAGAGCATCCGCGGCCGGCCCTTGACGTCGCGCTCTTCGGGTTCACAGGTGACGAATCCGTCATTGATCAGGCGTTGCAGGTGTTCGCGTGTCGTGTTGTGGTGCAGCCCGGTCGCCTCGGCGAGGTCGCCGACCGTCATCGTCCCGCGCTGTTGCAGAAAGTACAGCAGTTTGATTCTGCTGAACGACGCGAGCGTGCGGTAGCTCGACGGTGGGCTCGAAGACATGGGTCTACTATCCGCTCTTTGTCAGGAAGCCGCCATGTTGTGCCGGGTTTGAGGAGTAGCGCACATGTGCGACGCATACCCCCCGGCGCACGAACGGCTCGAGGCGGATGCCGATGGTGGGCGCGTGCATCCGGTCCAGTGCACCCTGCATCAGTCCGCGGTGCACGGAGCACACGATGGCGCTGTGGTCTTTCGCGACGTCCAGGAACGGACAGTGATGCAGCTCGATCGCGGTGCGGTCCTCCGACAGGGCGGGGGCGAAACCAACGCCGTCGAGGATCTCGACCACCCGGTCGATCGCTCCAGCGGGATCAACCGGACCGGCAGCTGGCTCGTCGGCGGGCACGAACTGTTCCGACCAGCGTCGCCCGGCGTCGCCGGCCTTTTCATTGCCGGGGCGCGCGTCGGGGGCTCCTGCGGCAAGGCTGTCCGCGAGGAGGCCCGCGAGGAGTCGGTAGGAGTCCTCGGAGGTCCCGGATTCTGCCGGCCCGGCGGAACCGGGCCCGGCGGGTTCCGCCTCGGGCGGTACAGCGGCGTAGAGCAGGCGGGGACGGCCAGGTCGCGTCCGCGCCTCGACCGTCTCGGTCACGAGGCCGACCTCGAGGAGCCGTTCGAGGTGCGAGCGAACGGTGTTGGGGTGCAGGCCGACCGCCGCCGCGAGTGCGGGAACGTCCAGCGGCATCCGGTGGGTGCGCAGCACGTCGAGGACGGCGACCCGGCTCACGCCGGAGAGGGCGCGGTGGGTACGGGCATCGAGGTCGGAGGCAGGCACACCCCTAGTTTTCCCTATAAGTGTGGTAAAAACAACTGAGGTGCGCATTCGAGCTGTACCGGACCAGGATCACGTGACTGACACCGCAATGCGCGCCGTTCGACACCTGCACCACGATGCCGGCGAGCGTCCCTTCATCGTGATCTGGGAGGTGACGCGGGCCTGCCAGCTCGTCTGCACGCATTGCCGTGCGGACGCCATTCGCACCCGCAATCCCTTCGAGCTGACCACCGACCAGGGCCGGAAGCTCCTGGACGATCTCGCGTCGTTCGGCACGCCCCGCCCGCTCGTCGTCCTCACCGGCGGCGACCCCTTCGAACGCCCCGACCTCCCCGAACTCGTGGCCCACGGAACGGGCCTGGGCCTCAGCATGGCCCTCTCGCCCTCCGTCACCCCACGCCTCACCCGGGAGGTCCTTGTCGAGCTGCACGACGCCGGAGCGAAGGCGGTGTCGCTCTCCCTCGACGGGGCATCCGCGGCGACCCATGATGCCTTCCGCGGTGTCGACGGGGTCTTCGACGACACGATGGTCGCCGCACGGATGGTGCGCGACGTCGGCTGCCGGCTGCAGATCAACACGACCGTCACCCGCGACACCGTCCACGAGCTGCCCGCCATCCTGAAGACGGTCCTCGAGCTCGGCACGACGCTGTGGAGCGTGTTCTTCCTCGTCCCGACCGGGCGCGGCAAGCTTCTCAACGCGCTCACCTCCACCGAGGCCGAAGAGGTGCTGCACTGGCTGCACGATGTCTCCGAACTCGTCGCGATCAAGACGACGGAGGCGCCGCACTACCGCCGGATCGCAATCCAGCGCGCCGGTGTCGCCGATCTCGATGCGGCGTTCCCCGTCGGCCCGCTGCGCGCCCGGTTGCGGTGCGACACCGCGGAACTGCTGACCGGGGACGAGCCCAGGCGCCGCGCGCCGCGCGCCCCGATCGATGTCAACTCCGGCCGCGGCTTCGCCTTCGTCGACCACGTCGGCGCGGTCTACCCGAGCGGGTTCCTGCCCGTGTCCGTCGGTTCGGTGCGTGAGCAGTCGTTCCCCGAGATCTACCGGGAGGCGCGGCTACTCCAGGAGCTGCGCACCCCGGATTCATTCGGCGGCCGGTGCGGAGCGTGCGAGTTCCGCACGGTCTGCGGCGGCTCCCGCTCGCACGCGTACGCAGTCACCGGCGATCCTCTCGCCGAGGATCCGAGCTGCGCGTACCGGCCGGTCGCCACCGTCCCGGTTTCCTGACCCAGTCGACGGACTCTTGGGGTTTTCGGCACCTGGGCGGGTGAGGCGACCCGAACGGCAAGAACTCCGTCGAATTGGTTCGGAGCGCTATTCGAGGTGGTGGTTGCCGCGAACCCAGCGCAAGGCGCCGATGATGCCGACCGTGACGCCGATCCCACCGACGGTCATGCCGAGGAAGAGCCAGACGAACAGTGGTTCGAGGCCGGCGATAGTGTGGTCGGCGTTGACGATCGTGCCGCCGAGGAAGCCGCCGATGGGACCGAACAGCCCGACGAGCACCCCGATCAGCATCAGGCGGATGCTGACACCCCGGTCGTGAGCCGAACCGATCGTCGGCACATGCGTGCCCCGCTCCGCGTGCACTGTGTCAGCCATGGTCGGTCACATCCGTTTTCTCTCCGTGAGTCTGGCCGGGACGGCCGGGCTCGGTTGGGTCGAGCCACTGCGGTACTTTCTTCAGGAACGGCCCGATGATGTCCATCGGCAGCGGGAAGACCACGGTCGAGTTGTGGTCCGCGCCGAGCTCGAGCAGGGTCTGCAGGTAGCGCAGCTGGAGCGACGCCGGATTGCGGCTGAGGATCTCCGCGGCCTGGCCGAGCTCTTCCGAGGCCTGCAGTTCGCCGTGGGCATTGATGATCTTCGCCCGCCTCTCCCGCTCGGCTTCGGCCTCGCGCGCCATGGCGCGCTGCATGGCCTGGGGAATCTCGACGTCCTTGATCTCGACGACCTTGACCTGGACTCCCCACTGCTCTGTCTGCGCATTGATACTCCTGGCCAGATCCTCGTTCAGGTCGGCCCGATGCGCGAGCAGGGTGTCGAGGTCCGCTCGCCCGACGACGGAGCGCAGGGTCGTCTGGGCCATCTGAGAGGTCGCCACCGCGTGGTTCTCAACCGCCATCACGGACCGCAGCGGGTCGGTGACCTGGAAGAGCACGACGGCATTGACCCGCGCGGGCACGTTGTCCTTGGTGATGACGTCCTGCGGCGGAATCGTGAGGGTGACGATACGCAGGTCCACCCTGACCATCGTGTCGATGCCCGGAAAGACCATCTGCACTCCGGGTTCGCGGAGCTGCCGAAGGCGGCCGAACCGGAAGGCGACCCCCCGCTCGTACTCCTGCAGGACCGTGAACGCGACGGTCAACCAAACCACGACGATCAGGAGGATGACGCCGGCCGTCACGAGTATTCCGGTCATCGGGCTTCCTTTCCGGGGACCGTGCGCGGTCCCGTCTTGCGGATGCTGCCGTAGCCGCTCCGCCTGGCGAGTTCGTTCGCCGAGATGGCGGCCCGCTGGTCCTCGTTGTCTTCGAGTCCGAGCGCCGTGAGGTGATCGGGGAAGCGCGCGGGAGCGCGTCGGAGATGGGACCAGAGCGGCCAGCTGCCCGCTGCGATGATCGCGGACACGACTCCCAGGATGAGCAGTTCGAGGCCGGTGCGGCCCTGGAACATGACGGCGATCGGCCAGATGACCCCGAGGACCACGACGGCACAGGCGATCCCCCTGTGGAATCGCTCGGCTTCGGAGCTCGGCCAGGAATCGATGTTCCGCACGACCTCCCGGCCCGCGTGGGACGGAGTGCAGTCGTCCTTGACCGGGCACGGATTGCAGACGGTCGGGGAAGCGCGGTACCGGGTCACCCGATTCTCCGGGTCGAAGGAGATCGGCCAAAGCCACTGGTCTTCGGAACAGGTCCAGGCGTCGTGTCCCTCGTGGTACTCGAATCCCCCGGACCGCGCGCTCGTCGTCGCCGCCGCCGTGCGCCGGGCCAGGATGTCCAGGACATGCGCCACGAGCAGCAGGAAGCCGCCGTAGCCGAGAGCGAACCAGACGTCAGGATTGACCGCCTCCATCACGCGCCCCTGTCCGGCCGGTTCTCACCGTCCTGATCGGCGACGCGCCTGCGGTAGCCCGACCCGTACCCGGACTCCGGTGTCGCGCCATCGACACCCGCATCGGAAGTGCCGCCGACCGCCCCGGCGGGCTGCGCCTCCACGAAGAGGGCCTCCATCGGGACATCCTGGGTGGTTCCCTTGATGCGGTACCGCACGCCCAGCCAGGCGATCCAGACGAACGGAACGACTCCACCGAAGATGAAGACGAGGTCGCCGGGCATCCGCAGCCATTCCAGGACCGTGTTGCCGGTTCCGGTGATGAAGTTCATGCTGCGGGCCTCGAAGTAGCCATCGCTGACGGAGTGCCACAACTGCAGCACACCGAGCGGCAGGAGCGTCGCGAAGGTCATCCAGGCCAGGCCGATGTTGAGCGACCAGAACGAGATCTTGGCGAGCCGGTCCGGCCAGCGTTTGGCCGGAATCAGGTAGCGCAGGGCGAAGAGGGATAGTCCCACGCCCATCATCCCGTAGACGCCCATCATCGACGCGTGGGCATGGTTGGCGGTCAGGGCGGTGCCGATCTCGTAGTACGAGACGATCGGGAGGTTGATCAGGAATCCGAAGACGCCGGCGCCGAGGAAGTTCCAGAAGCCGACGGCCACGAGGAACATCACCGACCAGCGGTGTGGGAACGGGGCGGCGCTTCGGGATTGCTGGCGGGCCCCGAGTTGCAGGAAGCTCCACGCTTCCACAGTGAGGAACGTCAGCGGGATCACCTCGAGTGCGGAGAAGAACGCACCCAGCGCCATGTGCTCGACGGGGGTTCCCGAGAAGTACAGGTGGTGCATGGTTCCGAGGATTCCGCCCGCGGAGTACAGGATCACGTCGAGCAGGATGATCTGCATCGCGATCCGGCGGTGCACGACGCCGAGCATCACGAAGATGTAGGCGACCATGACGGTCGTGAAAAGTTCGAGGAAGTCCTCGACCCAGAGATGCACAACCCAGAAGCGCCAGAATTCGGCGACGCTCAGTGTCACTTCGCTGCCGGCGAGCATGCCGACGGCGTAGAAGGCGGGGATGGAGAGACCCGAATAGAAGAACAGCCACGGCAGGTTGAACCGGTGTTCAGACTTCAGCCGGGCCCGGATACCGCGGTAGATGATCGCGATCCAGATGAACATCCCGACGGTCAGCAGGCCCTGCCAGAACTTCGGCAGGTCGATGTACTCCCACTGCATCCCCCAGAACGGCGAGTCCTTGGCGGCGGTGACGCCGAAGATGCTGAGGGCTTCTCCCGCCAGGGAACCGGCGACGACCAGGGCGAGGGCTCCCAGGAGGATGTATGCGAGCCAGTGCTGCCGCTTCGGTTCGTGACCCGAGATATACGGCGCGAGGAAGATCCCTGCCGCGAGGAACGAGGCTGCTGTCCAGAGCAGGGAGAGTTGCACGTGCCAGGTCCTGGCGAGGTTGATCGGCAACAGCTGGGCGAGGTCGATCCCGAAGAAGCTCGTCAGATCGACCCGGTAGTGTTCGACGGCCGCGCCGAGGAACGCCTGCGCGAGGAACATCAACGCGACGACGAAGAAGAACCAGGCGGTCGCAGACTGGGCGGGGGTGACGGCGACGTCGCCGGGCTGCCTGAAGGACAGCGGCGGGGTCTCTTCTCCGTGCTGCCAGCCCATTCGCTTGCTCCAGCGCCCGTAGAGGGCGAACAGCGCGCCGAGGGCGACCATCAGCGAAATGAGCGACAGACCGCTCCACATGATGATGTCCGCGGTGGGCCCGTTGTCGACGAGCTTCTCCGCCGGCCAGTTGTTGGTGTACGAGTAGTTGTGCCCCGGCCGTTCGGCCGCGGAGCCCCACGCGGTCCAGGCGAAGAACGCCGTGAGCTCGTGGATCTCGGCCGGATCGGTGATCACGCTCGGGATCAGCCCGTTCTGGGTCGTCGGAGTGCCGAAGAAGTCCGCATAGTGTTTCTGGACAGACTCGAACGCACTGATCTGCAGGTCCGTGAACACGAGATTTCCCGTTGCCGGGTCGTACCGGTTGGTCCGCATCATCGTGACGAGTGCTCCGTGCGGGTCCTGCACGCCCGAGGCGGTGAGGGCGTCGAGGACGAAGGTCGAGGACCGGCGGAGATAGTCGGCAGTGTAGTCGGGACCGAGATAGCCGCCGTGTCCGACGATCGAGCCGTATTCCTGAAGGCCGCGTTGCACGAAGGTCTGCTGGCCGGCAGTGATCTCGGCGCCCGTGAAGACGACCGTTCCCCGTTCGTCCACGACCTGTTTGGGCTGGGGCATCGAATCGGTGTACGTCATCACGGCGAGGAATCCCATCACCGCGAAGCCGAAGATCATCACGAGGGCGACGCCCTGCAGCCAACCCTTGGACACCATCAACTCGGAACGAATTCTTCCGACCCCGGATTTCAGTTGGACCATGTCGGACCCTCTCGCTGTTGCCTTGTTCAAGGTCGTGCGGCATGCCCGCGCTCGCGACAGCCGAAGTTCCTCCCCCGAATGGGTCACGCGAGGTGGGGAAAAACTACCACGTCTTAAAACTTATTAACTTCATTTTAATGCGCACAATTCTCGTCGAAGGGAAGTGATCGGAACATAAACACCAGATCAAACGGTGAGGCCCCGGAATAGGACCGCGGCGAAACACCGCCGAAACAAATTCACCGGTGAGGTGCGACACGCCGCATGGGGCGCCTTCCCGGCGTTTTCAGACCGGATTCACGGTGTGGCGGCTAAGACCCCACGGGCACCCTTCTCCGCATCCGACATGACGTGGCTGACGAACGGATAGCGCCCGGCCTCGGGGAAGGTGAGCTCGACGAAGCCGCCCTGCGCCGCGGCGAGGTCGAGCACCTGCGCCAGGTCGGCAGGCTGCGAATATGACGGAATCTCCTCAACACGTACCTGATCAGAGCTAGTTTCCACAGACCTGAGCCATGCTCAAAGAATCTCGGTGGTCGGTCGTAACGTGGGGGCATGATCAACCTTCCCGAGTCACCCGCTTCACCCGATCAGCCGCACGGCGACCGGGGGCAGGGTGACCCGGTGCACGGTGACCCGGTGCAGGGCGGCGTGCTCGACGGGTTGCGGTCGATGGCGGATGTCGTCACCGGCCTGGGCGGTTCGTCTGCAGCTGTCGACACGCTCAGCGATGAAGCGGTGCTCGAGGGGCACATGTTGATCGCGGGAGCCCGGCGGGCCTTGGACACCCAGGCGGCGTGGTTCGCCGCAACCCTGGCCCGGCGGTCCCGGCCCGAACTCGGCGGGAAGGGCCTCGCGGCCCGGCAAGGCTTCCGGACTCCGGAAGACCTGCTGCAGAACTTGGCCGGGTCGAGCAAAGGTGACGTGAGCAAACTCTTCGCGGTCGGCCGGCTGCTCGCCGAGACCGACGCCGCCGAGAAAGCCGCCCGCGAAGCCGCCGACGCGAAGAAGCTGCTCGACGAGACTCCGCCCCTCGATGGGGCCGCTCTGGACCTGCCGCCGGTCGACCCGCCAGTACCTGCGGCCGCCGTGCCGCCCTGGCACGCACCAATCGGCCGGGCCCTGCGCGAGGGCTGGCTGAGCGTCGAGAAGGCAGACTCGCTCCGGAAAGGGCTCGGCGACCTGGACCGGGCGATCACCCCGGAGAAACTCGCCACGGCCCTGGCCCGGCTCCTCGCCGAGGCGCGCACGGTGAACGCTGACCAACTGTTCAAGCGCGCCCGGCAGGTGCGGGACGTGCTCGATGAAGCCGGCATCGCCGCCCGCGAGAAAGCCGACTACGACGACCGGTCCCTGCGGTTCTGGCGACTCCACACGGGACAGGTGCGCATGGTCGGGTTGTTCGCCCCGGAAGACGGCGAATACCTGATGAGTACCTACGACGCCATTACCAGCCC
>NZ_JASJXJ010000089.1:0-15699 GCF_035018685.1 Cryobacterium sp. RTC2.1 | reverse complement strand
TCTGATGGGCACCCCGGTCGCACCCACCTTTTCCCGGGCAGCTCTCGCGCCCGGCCTGCTCGGCGCCATCGCCCTGCTTGCCGGTCTCGCCCTGATCGACGCCGACAGTTTCATCATCATCCGGTACACCGTCAGCATCCTCGCCCTCATCCTCTGCGTCTTTGCCGTGCAGGGGAAGGCCTGGTGGTGGCTCATCGGCCTCGCCCCCATCGCCGTGCTGTGGAACCCGATCTTCGTGATCGGGTTGAACGGGCAAGGCTGGGTGGCCGCACAGTATGTCGCGGCGCTGCTCTTCATCGTGGTCGGGGTGCGCGTCAAGGTCCCCG
The DNA here is from genome assembly GCF_035018685.1 of Cryobacterium sp. RTC2.1. Classification (NCBI taxonomy): domain Bacteria; kingdom Bacillati; phylum Actinomycetota; class Actinomycetes; order Micrococcales; family Microbacteriaceae; genus Cryobacterium; species Cryobacterium sp. RTC2.1. Next base: position 15,373 of record NZ_JASJXJ010000089.1, on the reverse strand, counting down.
TGCACTGAGCGTCGTGCGGGGTGTGTCATCGGGCGGATGCGCGGGCGTAGACTACAGGTGCGTCGAAACCCGGTCGTCGTCTCGACCTCCCCGGTGTAGTACCGAAGCGGTCTGCAGCACAATCGTTTCGTTGGCTCGGCCCGGTTCTTTCGATTGATCGCTCTGGTGTCCACGGATGCCGCACGACGTCGCGCGTGGATCACGCTGCCACAGCCGCTGTGAAGTTGGAGAAGAATGGCATACACCCGCCACCAGGCCCCAGGCTCGAACAACCATGCCCCGGCCGGAGGCCGCGCCAGGCAGCGCGCACGCTCGAGGGACGACGACGCCCCGATCATCCCGATCCTCGCCCGCAAGGTGCGCGAGGTCGAAGCCAAGGCCCAGTCGGGCACCAAGCTCGGGCCGACGAACCGCACGAAATACCAGGTCATCGCGCTCCTGATGCGCGAGGAACGCGCCAGGGTCAAGGGCGACCGCGAACTGACCGACGCGAACAGGGCAGAGCTGCTCAAACGCCTCGACGGCATCGCGCAGATCCTCGCGAAGACCGCGGCCCGCGACACGAGCCTGATCACCCTCCTCGAACCCGACGCCGGAGTGTCGACCGTCGCACAGCGCTTCCGCCGCGACTGGCTCCTCGAATCCGGGGCGGACCTGAGCCCGGACGAACTGATCATCACCCGCGAGCCCGAGGTCAAGCCCGATGAGCCGGAGAACCAGGTCGTCCCGCAGTCCGTGCGGGCGCGCCAGCTCGCGAACCCCTTCCTCGCCCCCGATTTCAGCGCCGTCCAGGCCGCTCCCGTCATCTCCGGGCGCCGCCTCGCCAACTGGGAACTGATCGGCCCGCTCTTCAAGTCCTTCGAATACGGCTCAGGCGGCCAGGCCGCGAGCATGGACCTGCCGGAGGCGCCCGTCATCGACCGGCTTTCCCCGCCCGGCATGGAACTCATGCGGCACCAGTCCCGCTTCATCGAGAGCGCACGGCTCGGCCATCGCAGTTACCTGCTCGCCGATGAGCCTGGTCTCGGCAAGACCGCGCAGAGCCTGCTCGCGGCATCCGTCGCCGGCGCGTACCCGCTGCTCGCCATCGTGCCCAACGTCGTCAAGATGAACTGGGTGCGCGAGGTCGAGATGTGGACGCCGCAGCGCCGGGCGACCGTCATCCACGGCGACGGCGACACCCTCGACGCCTTCGCCGACGTCGTCATCGTGAACTACGACGTGCTCGACCGGCACAGGGCCTGGCTCGGCACCCTCGGCTTCAAGGGCATGGTCGTCGATGAGGCGCACTTCATCAAGAACCTGCAGTCGCAGCGCTCCCGCCACGTACTCGCCCTCGCCGAGCAGATCCGCCGCCGCACCCCCGGCGGCAACCCGCTGCTGATGGCCCTGACCGGCACCCCCCTGATCAACGACGTCGACGACTTCCGCGCCATCTGGCAGTTCCTCGGCTGGATAGACGGCGACAAGCCGACTGCGAAGCTGATGGCCCGGCTCGAGGCCACCGGCCTCACCCCGGCGGATGCCGGTTTCTACTCCGAAGCCAGGGCCGCGGTCATCGACATGGGTATCGTGCGCCGCCGCAAGGTCGACGTCGCGACGGACCTGCCCGCCAAGCGCATCGCCGACCTGCCGGTCGAGCTCGACGACGACCTCGGGCGCTCGATCCGCCAGGCCGAACGGGAACTCGCAGCCCGCCTCGTCACTCGGTACCACGGCCTCGTGTCCGCGCGCCATCCCGGCCGCACGGCGCCCAGCCTCGACGGAGCCCAGCGGGCCGCGTTCATCCGCGCGGTCGCCCACGCCGAGCTCGAGGAGTCCAAGGGCCAGACCACGGGCGAGAACGTGTTCACCATGGTGCGCAAGATCGGCCAGGCCAAGGCCGGGCTCGCCGCAGACTACGCCGTGCAGCTCGCGCACTCGGTCGGCAAGGTCGTGTTCTTCGCCAAGCACATCGACGTCATGGACACCGCTGAGCAGATCTTCGCCAAGCGCGGCATGCGCTCCGTCTCCCTCAGGGGCGACCAGACCGCGCTCGCCCGCCAGGCCGCGATCGACTCGTTCAACAACGACCCGGGTGTCGCCGTCGTCGTCTGCTCGCTCAGCGCCGCCGGCGTCGGGGTCAACCTGCAGGCGGCCTCGAACGTCGTGCTCGCCGAGCTCAGCTGGACGGCCGCGGAGCAGACCCAGGCCATCGACCGGGTGCACCGCATCGGCCAGTCGGAACCGGTCACCGCGTGGCGGATCATCGCCGCGCACACGATCGACGCGCGCATCGCCGAACTGATCGGCAGCAAGCAGGGTCTCGCGGCCCGCGCGCTCGACGGGGTCGAGGGCGAGGCCTCGTCCGAGGACTCGATCCAGGCCAGCGCCCTCGTGTTCCTGCTCACCCAGGCACTCGACGGGGAGCTGTAGCCCGCACTCCCCGGCGCGGATTTGAGTCTGGCCCCGATTCGGGACCATCATTAGGGGTTGGTGCAGGCGCCGACATGAGTACTTGAGCATGAAGGAGCAGTCACAGATGAAAATTGGTATCCTCACGAGCGGTGGAGACTGCCCCGGGTTGAACGCGGTTATTCGCGGTTCCGTCCTTAAAGGTGTCCGCGTTCTCGATGATGAATTCATCGGAATCCGCAACGGCTGGCGCGGGCTGGTGCAGGGGGAGTTCATGACCCTCGATCGCCACAGTGTGCGTGGATTATCCCGTCAGGGCGGCACCATTCTGGGCAGCTCGCGCACGAACCCGTTCGAGGGCGAGAACGGCGGACCCGTTAACATCCAGAAGATGATGGATGCCGAGGGCATCGACGCCATTATCGCGATCGGTGGCGAGGGCACGCTGACCGCAGCCCGCCGCCTCACCGACGCAGGCATCCGCATCGTCGGCGTGCCGAAGACCATCGACAACGACCTCGAGGCCACCGACTACTCGTTCGGCTTCAACACCGCCGTCGAGATCGCGACCGAGGCCATCGACCGCCTCCGCACCACCGCAGAGTCGCACGGCCGCTGCATGATCGTCGAGGTCATGGGCCGCCACGTCGGCTGGATCGCCCTGCACTCCGGCATGGCCGGCGGAGCACACGCCATCCTCATCCCCGAGCAGAGCCAGACCATCGAGCAGATCTGCGAGTGGGTCCTCAGCGTCCGCGACCGCGGCCGCGCGCCGGTCCTCGTCGTCTCTGAGGGCTTCAAGCTCGCCGGCATGGAGGAAGCACTCTCCACCAAGGGCCTCGACGCGTTCAACCGTCCCCGCCTCGGCGGCATCAGCGAAATGATCGCCCCGATGGTCGAAGAGCGCACCGGCATCGAAACCCGCGCGACCGTCCTCGGCCACACCCAGCGCGGCGGCTCCCCGTCGGCATACGACCGCGTGCTCGCCACCCGCCTGGGCATGGCCGCCGTCGACGCGATCCACGCCGGCCAGTGGGGCTCCATGGTCTCGCTCAAGGGCACCGACATCGAGATCGTCAGCATCGCCGACGCCACGATCGGCCTGAAGACCGTCCCGCAGGCACGCTACGACGAGGCCGCCGTCCTCTTCGGCTAGAGCCGGCAGCATCACCCGATCGCATCCCTGAGGGGTCGCAGATCGACCTTCGCAGCACACGGGAAGGTCGAATTGCGACCCCTCAGCGTGTTACAAGGTCGATTTACGACCCCTCAGCTGGTGGAACCGGGGAGGAGAGGGTCAGGCGAGTTTGGCCTGGACCTGCGCGAGCGAGGGGTTGGTCGCGCTCGACCCGTCCGGGAACAGGACCGTCGGCACGGTGCGGTTTCCACCGTTCAGGCTCATCACGAGCTCACTCGTGCCGTCGACTTCTTCGACGTTGACCTCGGTGTAGCCGACGCCGGCCTTGTCCAGCTGGGACTTCAGCCGGGAGCAATAGCCGCACCAGTTGGTCGTGAACATGGTGATGGTGCCCGATTCGGGAACGAAATTCATAGGCGCAGCCTAACAAACCCCGCCGTTAAGCTGGGTCCATGACCCTGCCCCAGGTGTGCGTGTGCTACCTCACCCGCGAATCGCCCGCCGGAGGCACCCAGGTGCTCCTCGGCCGGAAGAAGAAGGGCCTCGGCCTCGGCAACATCGTCGGCCTCGGCGGCAAGCTCGAACCCGGTGAAACCGCGGTGGATGCCGCGGTGCGCGAAATCGAGGAGGAGTCCGGACTCTCCGTCGCGGCATCCGCTCTCACCGCCCTCGGGGTGCTGACCTACCTGTTCCCGCACCGGGAGGCATGGAGCCAGGAATCGTCCGTCTTCGTGTGCAGCGACTGGAGCGGCACTCCCCGGGAATCGGACGAACTCAACCCGGTCTGGTTCGACGTCGCAGCGCTGCCCCTCGACGAGATGTGGGACGATGCCAGGCACTGGCTGCCTGGCGTGCTCGCTGGCGTGCCCGTGCGCCGCACGTTCACCTTCGGCGCGGACCTGGCGACGGTGGTCGCGAGCAGCTGAGCGGGCAGCCGGGCAGCCGGGCGGGCGGCTGGGCGGGCAGGGGCCGCCGGTGAACGGCGTCTGAACGCGAGCAGTATTCCCGCTGAATTGACCTGACCTCCCGGGAGTGTCAGGATCGTTAGGTCGCTTGTCCGTCCGGCGTCCGGGAAGCAGCGCGGATTCGGCTGCACCCTGTTGCAGCCGAACAAGAAAGCCTCCGGTGGATCTCACCCTGATCGTCGCGCTCGTCATTGCGCTGTCCCTCGTCTTCGACTTCACCAACGGCTTCCACGACACCGCGAACGCGATGGCGACGCCCATCGCGACCGGGGCGATGCGGCCCAAGGTCGCCGTCGGCCTCGCAGCCGTGCTCAACCTCGTCGGCGCATTCCTCTCCACCGAGGTCGCGAAGACCGTGTCGGGGGGCATCATCCGCGAGGGCAACGGCGGGGTGCAGATCACGCCGCAGATCATCTTCGCCGGGCTCATCGGCGCGATCGTCTGGAACCTGATCACCTGGCTCCGCGGCCTGCCGTCGAGCTCGAGCCACGCCCTCTTCGGCGGCCTGATCGGCGCGGCCATCATCGGCATCGGCGTCCAGTCGGTCGACTTCACCGTCGTCTTCGCGAAGGTGATCCTGCCTGCCCTGATCGCACCGGTCACGGTCGGTGTCGTCGCGCTCGTCGCGACCAGGCTCGCCTACTTCATCACGCGTCGTGACGCAGGCAAAGCGGACGGCCGGGGCGGCTTCCGGTACGCGCAGATCTTCTCGTCCTCCCTCGTCGCCCTCGCCCACGGCACCAATGACGCGCAGAAGACGATGGGCGTGATCACGCTGACCCTCATCGCCGGCGGATTCCAGGCGGTCGGCAGCGGCCCGCAGTGGTGGGTCATCTGCACGTGCGCGCTCGCCATCGCGATCGGCACGTACACCGGCGGCTGGCGGATCATCCTCACGATGGGCAGGGGACTCACCGACGTCAAGCCCGCCCAGGGCTTCGCCGCGGAGACGAGCACGGCCGCGACGATCCTCGCCTCGAGCCACCTCGGCTTCGCGCTCTCGACCACCCAGGTCGCCTCCGGCTCCGTCATCGGTTCCGGCCTCGGCCGCCGCGGGGCGACCGTGCGCTGGGGTATGGCCGGCCAGATCGCGCTCGGCTGGCTGCTGACCCTGCCCGCCTCCGCGGTCATGGGCGCGTTCGCCGCAGGCTTCACCCTGCTCGGGCCGATCGGGCTCGTCATCGACCTGGTCCTCGGCTCGGTCATCGTCGCCCTGCTGTTCCGGCAGTCGCGGCGCACCCGCATCACCCACGACAACCTCCACGACATCGACGACGCCGCCCTCGTCGTGAAGATCAAGAAGACGCCCAGGCGAATCGCGCGCCGCGACCGGAAGAAGGTATCGCTGTGATCGACTGGGGCGCATTCTTCGTCGTCGCCGGGGCTTCGCTCCTCTCGTCGACCCTCGTCGTGAGCCTGTACTCCCTCGGACTCCGGCTGCTGACGAGTGCCGGCCGCGCGCTCGTGGTGGATCCGGCGTCCTTCACCGGCGCGATCACGGTGCTCACGCCCAAGCGGGCGGCCAAAGAGGCCAAGCGGCGGCGCAAATCGGCGACCGCGAACCCGCTGACCGTGTTCCAGAAGCGCCTCGCGCTCGTCGGAGCCTATGCCTGCTTCTCGGTCAGCGTCGCGGCCGTGCTGTACGGCGTCTACCTGATCGTGCCCGCGCTGCACCGCTGACCGGATGTCGCACGCACGGTCCGCGTGACCGGTCGCGCGTGCTCGGAGCGGCTCCCCGGTCGGGGCTCAGGCTCGGTTATGTCGGAGAATTTCGCGACCCGCGGCATCCGCTGCCCGGGGATGCGGCGTGTCGCGAAAAACTCCGACGTTGCGTCGAACGACGGTGTCGCGGGTCAGCGGGTCAGCGGTCGGTGCGGCGGAGCCGGCCGATCACGGTCATGGTGTGGTAGATCACGATCGCGGCGACCGTGCCGAGCGCGATGCCGTTGAAGCTCAGCGAACCGGCGGTGAAGGTGTAGTCGGCGATGCCGATGATGAGCGCGGTCGCGGCCGTGAACTGGTTGACCGGGCGGCTGAAGTCGACCTTGTTGTCGAGCCAGATCTTGACGCCGATGATGCCGATCAGGCCGTAGAGGGCGGTCGTGACGCCGCCGAGCACCCCGGCGGGGATGGTGTTGATGACCGCGCCGATCTTGGGGGAGAGGCCGAGCAGCACGGCGACGAGCCCGGCGACCCAGTACGCGGCGGTCGAGTAGATCCGGGTCGCGGCCATCACGCCGATGTTCTCGCCGTAGGTCGTCGTGCCCGATCCGCCGCTGAACCCGGCGAGCATCGTCGCGAGCCCGTCGGCCATCAGGGCGCGCCCGGTGAACCGGTTCACCTTCGCATCCGTCATCTGGGCGACGCCGCGGATGTGGCCGACGTTCTCGGCGACGAGCACGAGCACGACCGGCAGGAACGCGGGAAGCACCCCGAGCACGGCGGCGTTCTCGAAGGGGTTCGTCGGCAGCGTGAACGGCGGCAGCCCGATCCAGGCGGCGTCGTTGACCTTCGAGAAATCGACCTGGCCGGAGAGGACGGCGGCGAGGTAGCCGACCGCGACACCGATCACGATCGAGAGGCGACCGAGGATGCCGCGGAACAGCACGGTCGAGAGGATGACCGCGGCCAGGGTGATCACGGCGGTCAGGGGTGCGAGGGCGAAGTTGGCCTTCGCGACCGGGGCGAGGTTGAAGCCGATCAGGGCGACGATCGCGCCGGACACGACGGGCGGCATCAGCGCGTCGATCCAGCCGGTGCCGGTGACCTGCACGACGACGCCGATGATCGCGAGCAGCGCGCCGACGGCGAGGATGCCGAACAGGGCGCTGCCCATGCCCGCCGTCGTGACGGCCGCGGTGATCGGGGCGATGAAGGCGAACGAGCTGCCGAGGTAGCTCGGCAGCTTGTTCTTCGTGATGATCAGGAAGAGCAGCGTTCCGACGCCGGAGAAGAAGAGGGTGGTGCTCGGCGGGAAGCCGGTGAGCAGCGGAACGAGGAAGGTCGCACCGAACATCGCGACGACGTGCTGGGCGCCGATCCCGATCGTGAGCGGCCAGTTCAGGCGCTCACCCGGCCCGACCACGTCCCCGACCCCGACCGTTTTTCCGTCGCCGTGCAGGGTCCAGGGCAGTGCCATTGTCGCTCGTTTCGTAGTGGGACGTATTCCGATCGTAGTGAAGAATTAGGATCGGACAGTGACCCGAACCGTTCAGCCTGCCCACGACGACTCGCTTGACGCGGCACTGACGGTGCGGATCGGGACCGGCCTGGTGCGCGGGATCCGGGTGCGGGGCGTACGCGCCTGGCGGGGCATCCCCTATGCCGCTGCGCCCGTCGGACCGCTGCGGTTCCGGGCCCCGCAGCCGCCGGCGGCCTGGCCGGGCGTGCGCGACGCGACCGACTGGGGACCCGTCTCCCCGCAGAGCCACAAGGGACAGTTCAACGGGGCGCGCCCGGACATCCCGCAGGACGAGGACTGCCTCAATCTCAACGTGATCGCCCCTGACGCGCCCGTCGACCCGGGCGCACTCCGCCCGGTGATGGTGTTCATCCACGGCGGCGCGTACAGCGTCGGGTCCTCCCGCGAGGTGCCCACCCAGGGCGAAGGCCTCGTCCGGCGCGGCGGCATCCTCTACGTGAGCCTGAACTACCGGCTCGGCGCTCTCGGCTACCTCGACTTCAGCAGCTACTCGACGCCGGAACGCCCGTTCGAGAGCAATCTCGGGCTGCGGGACCAGGCCGCCGCCCTCGCCTGGGTGCGGGACAACATCCGCTTCTTCGGCGGCGACCCCGATGCCGTGACGCTCTTCGGCGAGTCGGCAGGGGGCAATGCCGTGACGACCCTGATGACCGTCCCGAGCGCCCACGGGCTCTTCCAGCGCGCGATCGCGCAGAGCGCACCGCCGAACGCGGTGTATCCGCCGGCGCTCACGGCGGAGTGGGCGCGCGACTTCGTGAGCATCCTCGCGGCACGCGCGACAGCGGACGGCATCGCACGCGTACCGGAGCACGCCGGCCAGGACGCGCTGGCGGACGCGCGCCCGGACGCACTCGGCCAATCCCGTGCGCTGCTGCTCGACGCGTCTCCGGCCCGGCTCGCCGCCGCGACGATGGAGCTCACCGTTCGGGCGCCCGACCAGTACCCCGGCACGATTCCGCTGTCGCCCGTCATTGACGGCGACTTCCTGCCCGAACGCCCGCTCGACGCGTTCCGGGACGGTCGCGCGGCCCGGATCCCGCTGATCATCGGCACCAACGCCCGCGAGGGTTCCCTCTTCAGTGGACGGATCGATATCCTCGCTTCGACGCCCAAGCGCATCCGTGCGATCTTCGCCAACACCAAGAAGAAGGCGAGGAAGGCGCTGAAAGCCCAGTACCCCGGCATCCCGGCGCTGCGCCCCGCCCTCGACTTCGGCGGCGACTTCTCGTTCTGGTACCCGAGCCTCAAGGTCGGCGAGCGCCATTCCCGCTACGCCCCCGTGCACTTCTACCGTTTCGACTTCGCTCCGCGACTCGTGCGGAGGATGGGACTCGACGCGACCCACGGCCTCGAACTGTTCCCGCTCTTCGACCGGCTGGACGGCTGGTTCGGCCGGGGCATGACGATCATCGGCGGCCGCCGTGAGTTCAAGGCGATCGGGGCGCGCATGCAGGGCTGGTGGCTCGGCTTCGCGACAACGGGCGAACCGGATGCCGCGTGGCCGCTCTACGACGAGACGCGCCGGCTGACCCTCATCATCGACGCGGCCGACCGGGTCGAGTCCGATCCGCTGGCCGAGCGGCGGCTGGCGTGGGGAGCCTTCGTCCCGCACGTCTGAGGTGGGAGGCGGTGGCGCATACCCGGGACCGCATCTCAACGCGCGTAAGCTGGAAGCTGAGAATCAGCCGCGACGGCAGCCTGGAGAACCCCATTCCTGTTACACAGACCGACACGCCCGCACCACTCCGCACCAGTGTGAAGGGGCGTATCGACCGCTACTTCGAGATCACGACCCGCGGCTCGAGCTGGGGCCGTGAAGTCCGCGGCGGCCTCGTCACCTTCGTGACCATGGCGTACATCGTCATCCTCAACCCCCTCATCCTCGGCGGTTTCAGCGCAGACCAGGCCTCGGTCGACGTCGTCGGCGGCTGGCTCCCGAACGCCCAGGTCGCCGCGGTCACCGCGCTCACCGCGGGCGTCATGACGATCCTCTTCGGCGTGATCGCCCGGCTGCCGTTCGGCTTCGCCGCCGGCCTCGGCATCAACTCCTACCTCGCCGTGAGCGTCGTCGGCCAGGTCACCTGGCCGGAGGCGATGGGGCTCGTGCTCATCAACGGACTCATCATCGTGCTCCTGGCCTCGACCGGGCTCCGCGAAATGATCTTCAACGCCGTTCCGCACCAGCTCAAGATCGCCATCACCGTCGGCATCGGCCTGTTCATCGCGTTCATCGGCCTCGTCGACTCCGGATTCGTCCGCTCGAGCGGGACCGCGAGCCCGCCCGTGCAGCTCGGCGACAACGGGTCGATCGTGACCCTGCCGACCACCGTGTTCGTGATCGGCCTGCTCCTGATCGGCGTGCTCGTCGCGCGCAAGGTCAAGGCCGCCATCCTGATCGGGATCGTCGCGACCACGGTCATCGCCGTGATCCTCGAGGCGATCTTCAAGGTCGGGCCGTCGCTCGGCACCAACGCGTACGGCTGGAACCTCAACGCCCCCGTGCTCCCGACGACCGCGGTCTCCCTGCCTGACCTGAGCCTGCTCGGCCACGTCAGCTTCGGCGCCTTCGACCGCATCGGCGTGCTCGCGGCGCTCATGCTCGTCTTCACCCTCGTGTTCACGAACTTCTTCGACGCAATGGGCACCATGACCGGCCTCGCGACCGAGGCAGGCCTCGCGGACAAGAAGGGCAACTTCCCCCGGCTGAAGTCGGCACTGATCGTCGAGGGTGTCGGCGCGGTGCTCGGCGGCGCGACGTCGGGCTCCTCCAACACCGTGTTCGTCGAATCGGGTGCCGGGATCGGCGAGGGAGCCCGCACCGGGTTCGCGAACATCATCACCGGGCTGTTGTTCCTCGCCGCGATGTTCTTCACCCCGCTCACGCAGATCGTGCCCCTCGAGGTCGCCGCCGCGGCGCTCGTGATCGTCGGCGCGATGATGGTCTCGCAGATCCGCTTCATCGACTTCAGCGAGTTCTCGATCGTCTTCCCGGTGTTCCTCACGATCATCGTGATGCCGCTGACCTACTCGATCGCCAACGGGATCGGCGCCGGCTTCATCAGCTGGGTCGTCGTGCGCTCGTTCTCCGGCAAGGCGCGCGAGATCAGCCCGCTGCTCTGGATCGTCGCGGTCGGCTTCCTGGTCTTCTTCGTGCGTGGCCCGATCGAAACCCTGATCGGCGGCTGACCCCCGACCGGTCCGGGGCTGATCCGGGGGATAGCCCCATGGTCGGCGAAAGGCCGGCTTCGTACTCTGGAAGAGAGCCGTGAACCGCGGCCGTATTCCAAGGAGAGTCCAGAATGTCCACCCTGCATCCCGACCAGACGACACCGCCCGCCGCGTACCCGGCCCCGCCGGCGTACGCGTACGCGCCGGCCGCGCCGGAACGACCAGCGAGCCCGCTCGCGCTGACGAGCCTCGTGCTCGGGCTCGTCTCGATCCTCGCCGGCTGGACCTTCGTGGCCCCGATCGCCGGCCTCGTGACCGGCGTGCTCGCCCTCGGCCGTGAACCGTACGCCCGCACCATGGCCCTCTGGGGCATCGTGCTCAACGCCGTGATGCTCGCCGGCGTGTTCCTGCTGTTGGTGCTCGGGCTCATCTTCGGGCTCGCGTTCCTGCCGTTCCTGCCCTTCGCCCTCGCCCTCTGAGCGCAGCCCGCGCTCTGAAACGGATGCCGGTCGCGGGCTTCGGGGACGACGGGGTCGCGCTACTGTGTCAGCGTGTCCATCCGGGAGAGACGCCGCGGGGTGCACCGGCCGGCCGGCGTCATCGAAAGCGATGCGCGCGACGATCCGGCAGCGGCGCTCGACCTGTCGCTCCCTGACCGGGACTGGACCGGCCTGCCGCCGGGGGCCAGGGCCTTCCGGTTCGAGGCGCCGAGCGGTTCCCTCGCGGCGCTCGCCTGGGGCGAGCCGGGGCATCCGCGGGTGGTGCTCGTGCCGGGTGCGACCGGTTCGAAGGAGGACTTCGTGCTGCTCGCCCCGCTCCTCGCCGGAGCCGGCTACTTCGTGGAGAGCTACGACCTCGCGGGGCAGTACGGGTCGGCCGGCGCGGGGCCTGGAGCGGGGCAGGGATATGACTACCGACTGTTCACCGCCGACCTCGTGGCCGTCCTCGACGCCGGGGCGACGCCCGCACACGTGCTCGGGTACTCCTTCGCCGGGATCGTCGCGGAGATCGCGCTCGCCACGCATCCGGAGCTGTTCGCGAGCCTCGTGCTCCTCGGCGCCCCGCCCCTGGCCGGCCAGGCCTTCCGCGGCGTGCGCTGGATCGGGCCGCTCAGCTGGCTGCTGCCCGCGCACACGATCGCGAGCCTGATGGTCTGGGGGCTCGTCACCAACCGCAACCATGCGCCACCCGGCCGGCTCCACCTCGTGCGGCTGCGTTTCGAGGACACGATCCGCCGGAGCGTCGACGAGATCATGGAGCTGATGAAGAACGCTCCCGACCTGCGGGCGGACCTCGCGCGGAGCCGGGTTCCGTTGCTTGTCGCCGTCGGCGAGCGGGACCTCTGGCCGCTCGAGCTGCACCGGGCGTTCGCCGGGCGGATCGGCGCCCAACTCCGCGTGTATCGCACCGGCCACAGTCCCTGCGAGACGACGCCGCACCAGCTCGCCCGCGACCTGCTCGCCCTCTACGCCCGCTCCTGAATCCCACCGGGCTCCTCGGATCGAGCGCGGGGCATCCGCCGGTGCGCGAGTGGCGCACCACAGGCGCAGCGGCGGAACTCCCGCGCCCGGCGCAGATGCACAGCGCTCAGGCTCGGATGCGGCGCGCCCAGGCCCGGCGGGCCAGCCGCAGCCGCCAGGGCGACCCGTCCGGCCAGTGCAGGGCAAGGGTGCGGCACGCCCAGTCCAGTCGCCTGGCCACGCCGCGCCAGGTGTCGAAGGGCCGGGCGGAGATCCCGACCCTGAGCGTGGCGTCGAACCGCACGGACACCGAGGGCGGCAGGTGCAGGCTCAGGTCGAGGTCGTCGTGCACGTCGTTCCGCTCCCGGTGCACGAGAGTGCGCACCTCGGCCCAGACCGTGCGCCGCATCACGAAGTTCGATCCGAAGATCGGCGGCTGCGCGAGCCACAGCCCGATCAGCCGGAAGTACCCGCCGAGGTACACGAACCGCCCGAGCGCGGCCACGAGCCGCGGGCAGTCGTAGAAATCACCCGGCCCCGTGACGACGTCGACGAGGGGCTCGAGCGTGAGGATCCGCTCGACGCGCTCGATCCAGTCCGGCGGTGGCACGGAGTCGGCGTCGAGCCGCGCGATCAGGTCGCCGGACGCCGCGTCATAGCCGGCGGCGGCGGCCGGCCAGATCCCCTGCACCGGTTCGACCACGAGAACGGCGCCGGCCGCGCGGGCGACGCGCGCCGAGGCATCCGTTGAGGCGTTGTCGACGACGATGATCTCGTCGGCCTGCCGGGTCTGGTCCCCGAGTGCGGCGAGGACCGCCTCGAGGAAGACCGCGTCGTTGTAGCAGGGGATCACGACCGAGACGCAGGTCACGGTGCCCCCTCTCGCCGCGCCGATTCGGGTCGGGTACGGACTCGCCGCACATGCTACTCCCGGCCCGCCCGAGGGGGCGTCAGAGGGTGCGGCAGTGCGTGGTCAGGAAGCCGATCTTGTCCACGGTGATCGTCACGGTCGAGCCGTCGTGCAGGAAGACCGGGGGAGTGCGGCTGTAGCCCGCGCCGCCGGGGCTGCCCGTGGAGATGAGCGTGCCGGGCAGCAGCGTCGAGGTCTGCGAGAGGTAGGACACGAGCTCTGCGACCGACCGCATCATGTCGCCGGTCGAGGCATCCTGCAGGATGCGCCCGTCGACGTGGGTGGTCAGCGTGAGGTCCTGCGGATCGGCGATCTCGTCGCGGGTCACCACGACCGGGCCGGTCGGGGTGAAGCCGTCGAAGGACTTGCACCGCGACCACTGCGCCTCGGAGAACTGCAGGTTGCGGGCCGTGATGTCGTTGACGACCGTGTAGCCGAACACATAGTCGAGGGCGTCACGCACCGACACGTTGCGGGCCGGGCGCCCGATGATGACGCCGAGCTCCGCCTCGTAGTCGACCTGGGTGGCGACCTCCGGGGCCCACGAGATCGTCGACTCGTGGCCGGTGAGGGAATTCGGCCAGAGTGAGAACACGATCGCGCCGGTCTCCGTCCGCAGCTTGAGCTCGTCGGAGTGCGCGGCGTAGTTGGCGCCGATCGCGATGATCTGCGGCGGCCGCAGCACCGCGGATGAGTAGCGCAGCTCCTCGAGCGGAGTGAGCGTCGCTCCGTGGGCGACCGCGTTCTCGCTGAGGGCGCGCACCCGGTCGTACTCGCCGCTGCCTCGTTCGATCAGGTCCTGCAGGTCGCGCGGGGCGTCCTCGAGGATCTCGTCGAGGAAAAGCGCGGATTCCGCGAACACCGCTGCCAGGCGGGGCGTGGACTGGCCATCAACTCTGAGGTGCGCAAACTTCACCTGCCTAGAGTAGCCGTCAATCGGGAGAGCTACGCCGCAGCCGGCCCGGGGAGCGCGGCGGCCCGCCAGAGGTGCATTCCGGCGTAGCTGCGCCAGGGCGCCCAGCCGGCGCCGTGGGCCGCGAGGGCGCGCGGGTCGCCGGGGAGGCCGAGCCGGGCTGCGCCCTGGCGGAGGGCCAGGTCGCTCGTCAGGAGGATGTCCGGGCTCCCGAGCACGCGCATGGCCACATAGCCTGCGGTCCACGGTCCGATCCCGGGCAGCGCGGTCAACGTCGCGGTCAGGGACTCCCGGGAATCCGCCGTCGACAGGGTGAGCTCTCCGGTCGCGAGCGCTTCTGCGACGCCGAGGATCGCAGCGATCCTCCTCGCCGGTCCGCGCAGCACGCTGTGCCCGTCGGCCGCGATGCGTTCGGCCGTCGGGAACAGCCGGTCCAGGCGCGGCGCAGGCTCGTCGCCGGTTGCGGGCGCGGACGGCTGCGCGGGCGCCTGCCCCGGCAGAGTCGCCTGCCCCGGCACGGAAAGCGGCAGGGGCGCTCCGAGCTCCGCGCACAGCCGCGCAAGCGCGGTGCGGGCGGACGCGACGGAGACCTGCTGCCCGAACAACGCCCGGAACAGGGTCTCCTCCGGATCCATGCTGCCGGGCAGGCGGATGCCAGGGACCGCGCGCACGGCCCCGGCCAGGAGCGGGTCGACGGAGAGCGCGTGGTCGATCGCCTGCGCGTCGGCGTCGAGGTCGAGCAGCCGCCGCACCCGGCTCACGAGCGGGGCGAGGTCGTCGAGGCTGTCGAGCCGCGCCGCGCAGGCCAGCTGGGGCGCGTCCTCGGTTCCGGCGAGGCTCAGCTCGACCGTCGCGGCCCCGTGCGGCAGGCGCAGCGTGCGCGCATAGGTACCTGGGCCGGCCACCTCGACCCCCGGGATGGCCCGGGCGCCGAGAAACGCCAGCACACCGGCACCGTCGAACGGAGCCCGCGCGGGCAGCAGCAGGCGGATGCCGGTGCCCGGCCCTGCGGGGATGCCGGGGTCCGCGGCGGCGCGGCCGGCGGCATCCGCCCGGTCGGTCACGAGGAACGGGGACCGCCCGGATGCGGTCGGTCCGGTCGCGTGCCCGTGCCCGGGCGCGGACCCGGCCGCAGCAACCAGTGGACCGGGGGACCGCGGGGCCTGGCCGTGCGCGGTGGCGGTCGCCTCGGCCGCGGTCGCCGCCCGGGCTGCGGCCCGGGG
>NZ_JASJXJ010000088.1:0-15767 GCF_035018685.1 Cryobacterium sp. RTC2.1 | reverse complement strand
CCCCCCCCTGGGCGCGGCTTCGGGGCGGCCGCCGGAAGGCCCAGTTCCACCATGCAGCGCACGATGTTCAAGTCCAAGATCCACCGCGCCACCGTGACGCAGTCCGACCTGCACTACGTCGGTTCGCTGACGGTCGACGAGGACCTGATGGAGGCAGGCGACCTGCTCGCCGGTGAGCGCGTCAGCATCGTCGACGTGAACAACGGCAGCCGCTTCGAGACCTACCTCATCGCCGGCAAACGCGGCAGCGGGGTCATCGGCCTGAACGGCGCCGCGGCCCGCCTCGGCATGCAGGGCGACCTCATCATCATCATCTCCTACGCGCAGATGAGCGACGAAGAGTCCCGCAGCTACGTGCCCGTCGTCGTGCACGTCGACGCGGACAACCGCATTGTCGCGGTCGACTCGGACCCCTCAGGTGTACATGTCGCTGGACTCAGCCGCCCGCCGCTCACGGCCTGACGTCGAGCGTTCCTCGAATCGGCCGGTCTTCTCGGTCAGCCGGATCCGGTAGATCACCGGGGCCTGACCGGATGCCGCCACCCGGCCCGCCGAGGGCGGCACCGGCTCCGACGCGGTCGTCCTGATCCCGTGGAACGTGCCGTCGGGACCGGAGACCGGCTGCGCCGTCGTCGAGGTCACGTACGGTGCGAGCCGGGCGAGGAGCTTGCGCAGGCCGTCGTCGGCATCCGCGTCATGGAGCTCCTCGAACTCGCCCCAGGCGACGACCGTGCGCCAGTTCGCGAGGTCGTCGAGCTGCTCGACCTCGAAGCAGACGTCGGGGTTGGCCCGCATCATGTCGACCTTGGTGCCGGCGGCACTGTGGGCGTACACGGTGCCATCATCATAGGCGTACGTGATCGGCACGATATAGGTGCGGCCGTCGCTGTGGCAGCCGATCCGGCCGACCACACTGGTCTGCAGGACTGCGTCGATTTCACGATTGTTCAATTCCCCGAGCATGTCCCCAGCATGGACCCGCCTGGCGAGGTGCACCAGCCCGGACCGCGCCGCACGGCGTGTCCTCTCCGGGTCTGCGGCATCGATGCGACGCGCTGGCGAGGGCGGTACCGCGACGCGCCGGGCGCATGCCATCATCGTGGGATGGAACGTAACGCATCCGCTCGCCTCGCTCTCGACGTGCGCGCGCCCGCCCGTTTGATCCTCTCGATCGGCGTCGCCGACGACCCGGCCGTCTCGGTCGTTGAGACCTTCACTGCGGTGCAGGACGGCGCGCCGCTCGAGTCTCGGATCGTGTTCGACCAGCACGGCACCCGGCTGCACGTCGTCGAGGCGGAGGCCGGTTCGGTCGATATCGACTACTCCGTGACCGCGACCGGGCAGACGAGCGACGCCGGCTACTCGGAGATCGACCTCGTGCGTTACCTGCGCCCGAGCCGGTACTGCGAATCCGACCGGCTCTGGGGCACGGCCGCTGCCGAATTCGCCGGGCTCTCCGGCACCGTGCTCATGAACGCGGTGGCCGACTGGGTGGGCGGGAAGCTGCGCTACGAACCGGGGTCGAGCCTGCCGACCGACGGCGCCGTGCGCACCCTGATCGACCGGCAGGGCGTTTGCCGGGACTTCGCCCACCTCGTCGTCGCGCTGCTGCGCGCGCGGGACGTGCCGGCCCGGGTCGTCTCGGTCTACGCGCCCGGGCTCTCGCCGATGGACTTCCACGCGGTCGCCGAGGTCTTCGTCGACGACGCCTGGCACGTCGTGGACGCCACCGGACTCGCCCCACGGCAGACGCTCCTGCGCATCGCGACCGGCCGTGACGCCGCGGACACCGCCTTCCTGACCACGGTCGGCGGCGCGGTATTCCTCCGCGACCTGACCGTGACCGCGACCGTGGACACCCTGCCGCGCGACGACCGGTACTCCCTGGTGCGCCTGCACTGAGCGGATGCCCCCACACGCATCCGCGGCCGCGCCGGTTTTCGCAGGCCGCGCCCAGATGTATCCGCCGCCGCGCCGGTTCCGGCAGCCCGCGCCCAGATGTATCCGCCGCCGCGCCGGTTCCGGCAGCCCGCGCCCGCCGTTTCTGTAGCGGGCTGCGGATTCGGTAGCGGCGGCGGGGCGCGGGGACCTCAATCGGCGCGCCGCATCACTTGTCGGCGCCCTGGTCGCGGGTGAGATCGGCGACGCGGTCGACGACCCACGAAGCAACGGTCGCCGTGACGGCCCCGATGAGGGCGATCCCGCCGAGCATGATGGCGACCGTGACCAGCCGGCCTTCGATCGTCACGGGGGTGAAGTCGCCGTAGCCGACCGTCGCGATCGTGACGAAGGTCCACCAGAGCGCGTTGCCGAACGAGGCGATGTTCGCGCCGGGAGCGTGCCGCTCGGCGTCGAGCACTGAAAGGGAGGCCAGGAACACGAGAAGGACGGTCGCGGGCGTGACGTAGATGCCGACGCGGGACCGCATCGCTGTCCCCGGCGAGCGAGGGAAGGCGGAGAGGCCGGTCACGAGGCGGAGCAGGCGCAACGAACGCAGCACCGGCAGCACGAGCACGAGCAGGTCCCGAACCGATGCCCGAACAATGGCGGAACCAATTCGACGGAGTATTTGGATTTCTGAGACGTGGGCGGTATTCATCAACCGGTTCAGAACCGAAAATCTCCGTCGAATTGGTTCGGGGCCGGTGTCGGGGTGGCGGATGCCGCGGCGCGCGCGACCGGGGTCAGCTGCCGGTGCCCGGCACGAGGAGTCCGCTCTCGTAAGCGATGACGACGAGCTGCGCGCGGTCGTGGGCGTAGAGCTTGGCCATGGTCCGGTTGATGTGGGTCTTCGCGGTCAGCGGCGAGATGAACAGGCGGGCCGCGATCTCCTCGTTCGACTGCCCGCGCGCGACGAGCGTGAGGACCTCCCGCTCCCGATCGGTCAGGTGCGCGAGGCTCGGCGGCACCACGGCTGCGCGCCCGGGCCCGGCCGGCAGCACGTAGCGGCGGATCAGGCTCTGCGTCGCCGTGGGGGAGAGCAGCGCGTCGCCCTGGTGGATCGTGCGGATCGCCCGCATCAGGTCGGCGGCCTCCGTGCCCTTGCCGACGAAGCCGCCGGCCCCTGCCCGAAGGGCCTGCACGACGTATTCGTCCTCTTCGAAGGTCGTCAGGATCAAGATGCGCACGGTCGAGAGCCCCGGATCCGCGCAGATCGCACGGGTCGCTTCGATGCCGTCGAGTACTGGCATGCGGATGTCCATCAGCACGACATCGGGCAGCAGAAGCCGGGACTGTGCGAGCGCTTCGGCCCCGTCAGCGGCTTCGCCGACGACCTCGAGGTCGGGCTCGTGCCTGACCAGTTCGCGCACGGCCGTGCGGATCAGGGTCTGGTCGTCCGCGATCAGGACCCTGATCACGAGGTCGCTCCTGCTGCAGGGTCCGGAACCGAGGTCGGGGCCGAGATGCGAGCAGGGGCCGGCGGCCCGGTGTTCGGGATGTCGGCGGAGGGATCCGCCCCGGCGCTCGATATCGGCAGGCTCACGGCGAGGCGGAAGGTGTCCGGGGGACGCACGCCGAACTCGACCGTGCCGCCGATGGTGCCCGCGCGTTCGGCGACGCCGACGAGGCCGTGGCCGGCCGGGGCATCCGCTGCGGGGTGGAGCACGTGGAACGCGACCGGATTCTCGACCTCGATGTCGACGCTGCCGCTGCCGTAGCTGATGCGGAGCTCTGCGGTGTGGCCAGCGCCGTGCTTGTGCGCATTGGTGAGCGCCTCCTGCACGATCCGGTAGGCGATGGTGTCGACGGGGGCCGACAGCCGGGTGCCCGCGCCGCGCGCACTCACCGTCACGGCGAGGCCGTCGCGGGCGAAGTCGGCCAGGAGCGCGTCGACGCGGCCGAGGCCGATCTCGGCGGCCGGGGGGCGGGGGCGGCCGGCAGAGTCGTCCCTGAGCACGGCGAGCAGGGTGCCGATCTCGCGCAGCACGGCCTGGCGGATCGTCGTGAGCGAGTCCTGCGCATCGGCCGGGCGGTCGGGGAGGGCCTGGGCGGCGACCCCGGCGTGCAGGTTGATCACGGCCATCTGGTGGGCGACGGCGTCGTGCAGCTCGCGGGCGATGCGCAGGCGGTCCTCGGCGACCCGGCGCAGCGCCTCGGACTCGCGGGTCTCCTCCGCGTTCCTGGCGCGTTCGGTGATCGCCATGATGTATGCGCGGCGCGACCGCATCGCGTCCCCCGCAGCACCGGCGAAGGCGATGACCGCCGCATACTGCACCACGCGGGCGTCGAGCAGTTCGGCCGTTGTGACGGCGAGGCTCGTGCCGACGAGCGTGGCCGCGGCGATCGCCGTGGCGATGAGCGTCGTGCGCCGGTCGGTGCGGATGGCGACGTTCCAGACCGCGATCGCCGTCGCGAGGGAGAACGCCGGATTGAGCACGCCGAGGGCGCCGGCGAGCACGAACAGGGCGACGCACGCCGCGAGTGCCGGCAGCGGCCAGCGGCGGCGCGGCAGCAGCACGATGACCGCTGCGAGGGCGATCAGCACGCCGGTGGGGCTCGACGCGACTCTGGCGTACTGGCCGGCCGGCACGAACGCGCTTCCCAGAACGGCGAGGCTGACCAGCACGTCGGCGGCCCAGCGCGGCACGTGCGCATGGCTGTACATCGAGGTCATCTTTCAAGGATGCCCCCTGCACCGGGCTGCGGCATCCTCCCGTGGGAGGAGGGGTCGTACCGCGCCCGCGGTACGGCAGGTTGCTGCCGCAGGAGGATGCCCCGCGCGACGGATGCCGCGACGCTGGGACAGTGCCGACTCGCGGCATCCGCCACGCCCGGCCCGGCGCACCCAGAGCGCCACAGCACACGGAGGAAAACACGATGTCCCACCCCATCCTCGCCGCCTACGACCTGAAGAAGTCGTATGGTCGCGGCCAGAACCGATTCGACGCGTTGAAGGGGGTCACCCTGGAGATCTTCGCCGGCGAATCGGTCGCCATCGTCGGGAAGAGCGGCTCGGGCAAGTCCACCCTGATGCACTTGCTCGCCCTGCTCGACAAGCCGAGCACCGGCACCGTGCAGCTCGGCGGCAGCGACACCTCGACCCTGAGGGGCAAGCGCCTCAACGAGACGCGCAACAAGACCTTCGGGTTCGTCTTCCAGCAGTTCTTCCTCACGCCGGGGGCGTCCGTGCTCGAGAACGTCGTGTTGCCGCTCAAGATCGCCGGGGTCGGTTCCCGAGGTCGCAAGCTGCGCGGCCACGCGGCGCTCGAACGCCTCGAGCTCGACGACAAGGCGAGGAGCAAGGCCAACGCACTCTCCGGCGGCCAGAAGCAGCGAGCGGTGATCGCACGCGCCCTGGTCAACGATCCGCGGATCATCTTCGCCGACGAACCCACCGGCAACCTCGACAGTGCCACCGGCACGATCGTCGAGGACATCCTTTTCGGGCTCAACCGCGACCAGGGCATCACGCTGATCATCGTGACCCACGACGAGGACCTCGCCGCCCGCTGCGACCGACGGATCTACATTCGCGACGGCCTCGTCGTCGCCGAGGAAGCCCGGGTCGCAGCATGAGGGCCATCGACGTCGTCGGCTCGGCCATCGGCAACAGCTTCCGCAGCCGCCTCCGCACCACCCTCACCGTGCTCGCGATCTTCATCGGCGCGTTCACGCTCACCATCACAAACGGCCTCGGCACAGGGATCAACGCCTACATCACCGACACCGTCGCATCCATCGGCGCGAACGACGTGCTCACGGTGACGAAGGTGTCGGCGGATGCGACAGCGACCGGCCCGCAGGAATACTCGGCAGACCAGATCACCAGCCGCGCCGCGGCGGGACCGGGCAGCACGACGGTCGCCGCGATCACGTCCACGGACCTCACCACGATCGCCGCCATCGACGGGGTCACCTCCGTCGAGCCGAGCCTCTCGGCCACCCCGGACTACGTGACGACGGGCAGCAGCAAGAAATACCGGCTCGGGCTCGGCAGCTTCGTCACCGGGACGACCCTGCAGCTGTCCGCGGGCGCCCAGCTCGACCCGGCATCGTCAGAGCTGCAGATCGCGCTGCCGGTGTCGTTCGTCGCACCGCTCGGGTTCGCGAGCGACGCGGATGCGATCGGCACCACCGTGCAGATCGGCATCACGTCTGCCGCGGGAACGTCGAGCGTCATCGATGCGACCGTCGTCGGGGTCTCGGAAGCGGGACTCGGAGCGACAGGGAACGCGACCGCCAATGCGGCGCTCACGACCGCGCTCTACGAAGCGCAGAGTGTCGGACGCAGCGCGACCGCGAAGGACAGCTACGCCCAGGCCGTCGTGCACTTCGACGCGAACGCCTCGGCGAGCGAGGTCACCGCGCTCCAGGCCCGCTTCACCGACGCCGGTTTCACCGCCAAGACGGTCGCCGACCAGATCGGCACCTTCAAGTCGGTGATCGATGCGATCGTGCTCGTGCTCAACGCGTTCGCCGTGATCGCCCTGCTCGCCGCGAGCTTCGGCATCGTCAACACGCTCCTGATGAGCGTGCAGGAGCGCACCCGCGAGATCGGCCTGATGAAGGCGATGGGTATGGGCGCCGGCCGGATCTTCGGCCTGTTCAGCATCGAGGCCGCGTTCATCGGCTTCCTCGGCAGCGCGATCGGCGCCGGCATCGCCATGATCGTGGGCACCGTCGTGAGCCGCGCGCTCTCAACCAGGCTGTTCGCCGACCTGCCCGGCCTCCAGCTGATCTCGTTCACTCCGGCGTCGATCATCACGATCATCCTGATCGTGATGGGCATCGCGTTCCTCGCCGGCACCCTGCCGGCCTGGCGCGCCGCGCGGCAGGACCCGATCGGGTCCCTCCGCTACGAGTAGCGCGCTCGCGGCTACAGGCCCTGCTCGACCATGGTGACGACGCGGCCGATGAGCGCCTCTGTCGCGGCGGCGGGCAGGGCGCGGAGCGGGCCGTCGAGCAGGAGCGAGGCGAGGCCGTGCACCGCAGACCAGGCCAGGAACTCGGCGCCCGGTCGGCGCTCGGCGGGGAGAACCCCGGTGGTCACGAGGTCGTCGAGCGCCTCGCCGAGCAGTTGGAACGGGGTCAGCCCGCGCGCACCGGCCCGTGCAGCGCTCGTCGCGCTCTCGAGGTCGGACGAGGCTGTGAACGCGGTGCGGAAAAGCCCCGGTTCGGCCAGGGCGAAACGCAGGTAACCGGTGCCGACGGCGCGGAACCGGAGCCGGGCCGTCGCCGCGGTGAGGGCCGGGGCCGGCGCCGGAGCGGCATCCGCCTGGGCGATTGCGGGCGCGGCGGATGCCGCGGGCGGGGCTGGGAGCGCCGCCTGCCCGTCCTCGATCGCGCGGGCGACGCCGGACTGGCACTCCGAGCAGACCGCCTCGAGGAGCGCACTCCGGTCGGCGAAGTGACGGTAGGCGGCGTTCGGGGTGACCCCGGCACGGCGAGTCGCCTCGCGGAGCACGACGGCGGACGGGCCGCCGGACCGGGCGAGCTCGAGGCCGGCGTCGATCAGGGCACGCCTCAGGTCGCCGTGTCGGTAGGTCGTGCGACCATGGCCTTCGGTGGCTGAATCGGTGTTCGTGGTTGTCAAAGTGAGGCCGCCTCGTTACGCTGGATCCACAATGTGTACAACGTCCACAATACCGCGGGGATGAACACGATGACGATCATCGAGGCCACGGGCCTGACCAAGACCTACCGCTCCAAGAGCGGGCCGGTGCATGCGCTCGCCGGGCTCGACCTCTCGGTGCCGCGGGGCAGCGTCAAGGCCCTGCTCGGTCCGAACGGCGCAGGCAAGACCACCGTCGTGAAGATGCTCACGACGCTGATCCGGCCGGACTCCGGAACAGCGTTCGTCGACGGCATCGACGTCGTCGCCGACCCGAAGGCCGTGCGCCGGATCATCGGGGTGTCCGGCCAGTACTCGGCCGTCGACGAGAACCTGACCGGCTTCGAGAACCTCGAGATGGTCGGCCGGCTCTACCACCTCGGTGCGAGCGAGTCCCGGCGTCGCGCCCAGGAACTCATCGATCTCTTCGAGCTCACCGCGGCAGGCAACCGACCGGTCAAGGGGTTCTCCGGCGGCATGCGCCGGCGGATCGACCTCGCGGGCGCGCTCGTGATCAACCCCAAGGTGCTCTTCCTCGACGAGCCGACCACCGGGCTCGACCCGCGTAGTCGCATCGCGCTCTGGAACGTGATCAAGCGGCTCGTCGCCGACGGCACGACCGTGCTGCTCACGACCCAGTACCTCGAGGAGGCCGACCAGCTCGCCGACGACATCGTCGTGGTCGACGACGGCCGGGTCATCGCCGAGGGCACCTCCGATCAGCTCAAGGCGCAGATCGGCGGCCACCGCCTCGAAGTCGCGCTCGTCGACGCCGGCGCCGGCGCGAGCGAGGCGGCTCGCGGCATCCTCGCCCGCTTCGGCGACGGCGAACCGAGCGTCACGAGCGACGGCCGCGGCCTCGAGGTCGCGGTGACCGACGGCCCGCGCGCGCTGCAGCTCGTGCTCGCGGCACTCGGGGACGCCGGCATCGAGCTGCACGACGCCGGCATGCGCCGTCCGACGCTCGACGACGTGTTCCTCAAGCTCACCGGGCACAAGGCCGACAAGGCGCATGGCGCAGCGGATGACGACGCCCTCGACTCGAAGGAGGCGGTGAAGACCCGATGAGCGCGATTTCCACGACCCTGCCGAGCTGGAACCCGTTCTCGCTCTGGTACTCCGACGGCTGGACCGTCACCAAGCGCAACCTCATCAAGATCAAGCGCTCCCCGGACATGCTCGTCTTCGCCGTGATCCAGCCGGTCATGTTCGTGTTGCTCTTCAGCCAGGTCTACGGCGGGGCGATTCAGGTGCAGGGCACCGACTACACCCAGTTCCTGATGGCGGGCATCTTCGCCCAGACCGTCGTGTTCGGGTCGACGTTCTCCGGTTCTGCGATGGCGCTCGACCTCAAGGAGGGCATCATCGACCGGTTCCGCAGCCTGCCGATGAGCTCGTCCGCGGTGCTGATCGGCCGCACGAACAGCGACCTCGTGCTCAACACCATCTCGATGGTCATCATGATGGCCACCGGCCTCGCCGTCGGCTGGCGGGTGAACTCCTCGCCGGCCGAGTTCCTGGCCGGCGTCGGGCTGTTGCTCCTGTTCAGCTACGCGTTCAGCTGGCTGATGGCGCTGCTCGGAATGAGCGTGAAGAGCCCCGAGGTGATCAATAACGCCTCGTTCCTCATCCTGTTCCCGCTCACCTTCGTCTCGAACGCCTTCGTGCCGAGCGACACCCTGCCGACCCCGCTGCGGATCTTCGCGGAGTGGAACCCGGTCTCCTCGCTCGTGCAGGCGGCACGGCAGCTCTTCGGCAACGAGGGCACCGCGCCCGTGCCCGACATCTGGACCATGCAGCACCCGATCCAGACGGTGCTGATCGGCATCACCGTCATGCTCGTCGTGTTCGTGCCGCTCTGCATCCGCAAGTTCGCGTCGATCAGTTCGCGGTAACGTGACACGACCGGCGTGATCCAGCGACTCACCTGTTCCACCGACTAACCTGTTCCATCCGTTCGAGCAAGGGAGTTCGACATGACTGACTCAGAGACCGGAACGGCGACAACCGACCGGGGCATCGGCATCCTCGACGTGTTCAGCGGTTTCGCTGTCCCCGACATCGAGGCCGCCCGCGCCTTCTACGGCGGCACGCTCGGACTCGAGGTGACCGACGGCGGGATGGGACTGCTGCGCATCGAGTTGCCCGGCGGGGCGCACGTGATCGTCTATCCGAAGGCCGACCACGCGCCGGCGACGTACACGATGCTCAACCTTGCTGTCGGCAACATCGACGCCGCCGTCGACACGCTCATGGCCCGCGGGGTGGTCTTCGAACGGTACGAGGGCTCGCCCCAGGACGAGAAGGGCATCATGCGCGGGTACGGACCGACGATTGCCTGGTTCACTGACCCGGCCGGCAACATCCTCTCGGTGCTCGAAGATTCGGTGCTGGAGGAGTCGGCACAGCCCGATGAGTGACGAGGTACCGTTCACGACCGACCGGCGCACCGGTCAGTTGCGTGCGCCGCGGAACACCGCACCGCGGGTGACGGGACCGTACGACGTGAAGCGGGAGGACAAGCCCCTGTATGCGCCGACGAACCGCGACTGGGAGCTGATCGAGGTTCCCGTGCAACGGTTCATCGCGGTCGACGGACGCGGCGACCCGAACGTCGCGCCCGCATACACCGAGGCCGTCGAGGCGCTTTATGCCGTTGCGTACGCGATCAAGTTCGCGGCCAAGCGCGGCCTCGGGCGTGACCTCGTCGTCGCCCCGCTCGAAGGACTCTGGTACGCCGATGACCCGGCCGGCTATGCCGCGTTCGCGGCCGGCGACAAGGCCTCCTGGAGCTGGACGATGCTGATCAGCCAGCCCGAGTGGGTGACGGATGCCGCAATCGACGAGGCCGTGACGGCGACCAGGGCGAAGAAGAAGCTTCCGGCCCTCGCGAGCGTGCGCATCGAGTCCCTCGACGAGGGCCTCTGCGCTCAGCTGCTGCACGTCGGACCCTACGAAGACGAGGGGCCGGCACTCGCGCGGCTGCACGGGGAGTTCCTGGCCCAGCATGGTCTGCGCCCGAACGGGCTGCACCACGAGGTCTACCTCGGCGACCCGCGGCGAAGCGCCCCGGACAAGCTCAAGACCGTCCTCCGGCAGCCGGTCGCGCCCGCCTGAGCCCGACATCCGCTGCGCTGCCGAGATCGCGCGCCAGTTGCGCCGCTTCGCGCCAGCCGCGTCGGTCCGCGCGCCAGTTGCGCCGCTTCGCGCCACGCGTGCCTGGCGCGAAGCGGCGCAGTTGGCGCGCGAAGAACCAATCGCGGCGGATGCGATGGCCGCGCGCGGCATCCGCTGCCGCTGCCGCTGCCGGCGCGGGCTGCGCGGCTCAGCGGCCGGTGCGCTTGCCGAGCTTGAGGTTCGCGGTGCTGCGGGTGCGGCCGGGCGCGGACTGGGTCTTCTTGGCCACGGCGGGCTTTGCCTTCGCGGCGGCGACGCGCAACGCCTTCGCGGCGGCCTTGGCCTTGTCGGTCTTCTTCTCCTTCTTGACCTTCTCGCCGCCGGCAGGCAACGAGTCGACCCGGGAACTCGCCTTCGTGCGGCCGCGCACGATGCCGATGAATTCTTCGATGTCCTCGGTCGTCTCTGCGGCGAGCCAGGCGAGGGAGACCTGGCTCTCGGCGACGTCCTCGACGGGTCGGGAGACGAGGTCCTTGCGGCTGTGCAGCCGGGCGATCGAATGCGGCACGATCACGATGCCGACGCCCGCGGCGACGAGCTCCATGGTCTCGTCCATGTCGCGCACGGCGGCGAGCGGGCGGCGGATGCCCTCGCGCACCTCGGTCGCGACGTCGCGCCACTCGGGAACGGCGTCGGGGTCCTGCAGCAGGTGCTCGTCGGCGAGGTCGGCGACGAGGAGACTGTCCGCGTCGGCGATGAAGTGGTCCTTCGCGGCGACGACGACCGGGATTTCCCGGTAGAGCGCGATCAGGCTCAGGTCGTGTTCGTCGATCGGGAGGCGCACGATGCTGACCTGGGCGCGGCCGTCGCGGAGGACGGCAGACTGCTCGTCCGGCGTGGTGCGGAAGACCTCGAGGGGCTGGTCGGGGCGCCGTTCTGCCCAGGCGCGGGTCCACTTGGTCGGCGTGACGCCGGCGGCGAAGGCGATGGAAAAGGTCACCGGCATCCTCTCTTTTGTGGCGCGCGGGGCGGCGCACCGTTATGAACCGCCGAAGCGGTGGTGCTCTCAGGCTATACGCTGGACTGATGAGCGAGAAGAAGACCCAGACCATGAAGCCCGCAACGGCGGCCCAGAAACTCGGGATTCTGCTCGAGGCAGCCCCCGAGGAGTTCCAGAACACCCTGATCTCGCGCACCGAGCTCACCGAACTCGACACGAACCCGCCGGAGTGGCTCGCCCTGCTGCGCGCCAATGGCCCGCACCCCAAGCAGGTCGTCGCCGCGAAACTCGGCGTCTCGATCTCCGGGCTCGCGCGCGGCAAGGTCACCGAGCCGCTCACGAGCGCCGAGATCCTCGCGTTGCTGCAGCAGCCGCCGGCGTGGCTCGTCACCGAGCGCGCTACCCAGTTCGAGGTGCGTGAGGAGCAGATCCGCGTCAAGGACCGCGACGCCGAGCGCGCACGCAAGGCCGCGCACGCCGCCCGGTTTGCCGCCCAGAACGAGAAAGCCGCCGCGAAGAAGCGCTAACCCTCACGCGCTGTGCCCTAACCAATTCGACGGACTTTTTGATTTTCTAGGACGTACGAGCGTGTTTTTAGCGCTTTCCGGGCAAAAACTCCGTCGAATTGGTTAGGCGAGTGGGTCAGGCTACGTCCGCGGGCGCGTCAGCGTACTGCGTGCGTAGGAATCCGACGATGTCGGAGAGTTCGCCCTGCGAGATCGAGTGGCCCATGCCCTCGTAGATGCGCTCGGTGAGCACCGAGTGGCCGGGCAGCCAGTCCTGGGTGCGGCCGACGGCATCCGCCTGGATCACCGGGTCGGCCGTGCCTCGGCCCCAGAACACCGGAACGGGTCGCTCGGCGAGGTCGGCGTCGCCGGGCTGCGGCGCCGCGGCGACGAAACCCGAGAGCTGCACCGCGAATGCGAATCGGTCGGGCGCCTGGCGCAGAAGCTGCAGCGCCATCGCGCCGCCCTGGGAGAAGCCGAGCAGCCCGACGGATGCCGGCGGCACGACGAGCGCGTCGAGCCAGGCGAGCACGCCGTCCGCTGCCGCCTCGATAGCGGATGCGTTCGGGGCGCTCGGGTTGACCAGGCCGCCGGGCATGCCGACCGGGAACCAGGCCCAGCCGTCGCCGACCGGAAGTGGCGCCCGCAGCGCCGCGAGGACCGGCTTGAGCGGCAGGTGCGGCGCGAGCGAGAACAGGTCACCCTCGTGGGAGCCGTAGCCGTGAAGGATCAGGAGCAGCGGGCGCCCGACCCGGTCGGCTTCGGACGCCGACCAGAGCACTGCGCCGGGATCGATCGGCAGGGCGACCGGTTCCACCGGGTCTCCTGCGCCGTTTCGGGTCTCGTCCATGTCGGTCCTCCTGCCGGGCGTCGAGGCCTGGTGCGTCGACCGGTCAATACTTTCACTGCCCCGGACCTTTCACTGCCCAGGACCCGAATGCGCCTCCCGCGCTGGCGGGTCCGGCTCGCCGGCAGTGACGGGCGCGACCGCCCCCGGAAACGGGTATGGCGCATCGGCTCGCCGGTTAGGGGAGAATGAAGGCATGAGCGTGCGCACCCCTGACCCCGACCCGGACTGGACGCCTGGCCCCGAGAACATCCAGCCACCCAACCAGAACCAGGGCTGGCTGAGCGATGTCGAGCTCGCGGACATCCGCCGGCGCCTGCCGATCCTGTACATCGAGGCCGTCCCCGTGCGGGTCGACGGGCTCGGCCAGGTCGTCGAGCTCGGCGTGCTGCTGCGTGCCCGGCCGACCGGCGAGATGACGCGCACCCTGGTCTCCGGGCGCGTGCTGTACGGCGAGACCTTGCGCGATGCGCTGTTCCGGCACCTCGAGAAGGACCTCGGGCCGATGGCGTTCCCGCAGCTGCCCGCGAGCCCGGTGCCATTCTCCGTCGCAGAGTATTTCCCGCTGCCCGGCATCACCGCCTTCACGGATGAGCGCCAGCACGCCGTCTCGCTGGCCTACGTCGTGCCCGTCACCGGCACCTGCGACCCCCGCCAGGACGCCCTCGAACTCACCTGGATGACGCCGCTCGAGGCGGCATCCGAGGCTGTGTCCGCCGAGATGGAGGGCGGCCGCGGCTCCCTGCTGCGGATGGCGCTCGCTTCGGTCGGCCAGCTGCGCTGACGCGTCCGGTGGGCGAGCCGCCCGCCGCGGCCGTCGCACCCGCCACGCCCTCCGCTACGAACCGGCTGTCGGAGTGGGGGCCGGCGTGGACGTGCCAGGGGCGGTCTGCTGGTGTGCCTTCACGTCGGCGCGCACAAGGTGGCGCAGGGCGTGGCGCCACCGCTTCGGCACGTCGGCCTTGGACTTGTCGGCGGCCGCGGCCTCGATCTTCGTGAGGTACTGGCTGGCCTGCGCGCCGTATGCTCCGGCGAGGACGTCCGTGCGAATGGCGGCGATGGCCGCGGGGCGTGCGGCCGCGTCGAGCTTGAGCGCCGCGCGCAGGTCCGCGCGCAACTGGGCAACGGTCTTCACCGTCTCGTCCGCGGCGACAGCGGTGTTGGCGGATGCAGACACGGCGGTCGCGAGTGAACCGGCGACGGTGGACCCCGATACCGAGGACGCTGCAACGGTCGTGGGCATCTCGGCCGCGCTCGCCGCGCCGACCGCGAACGTGCCGCCTGCAATCAGGCCGAGGCTGAGCGTCCCCGCAGCGACAACGGTCGTGGCTCGCTTCGTGAATGCATTCATATTTTCCTGCCTTTCGCTGGACCGGGAGGGTCCCGGCGGTGAAGCCACAGTGGCAGGCGCACGCAAACGCCGTGTTCGGGAAATGTACGGAAAACGTAAGGCGAGTCCGGCATCCGCCCGCCCGGTTCGCAGCAACCGGCGCCTACTGGCTTAATGGAAGCTGTGGGCGACGACAAAGGGCTGGTGCTGGTCGTCGAAGACGACCCCGCAATCGCGGACATCGAACGCCTGTACCTCGTGCGCGCCGGTTTCACCGTGCATCTGGAGTCCGACGGCCGCGCGGGACTCGAGCAGGTTCGCCGGTTGCGGCCGGCCGCGGTGATCCTTGATGTCGGCCTGCCCGGGCTCGACGGGATCGAGGTGTGCCGGGCCATGCGCGAGGCGGGGGACTGGACACCCGTGCTCTTCGTCACTGCACGCGACGACGAGGTCGACCGGGTGCTCGGCATCGAACTGGGTGCGGACGACTACGTGACCAAGCCGTTTTCGCCGAGGGAACTCGTCGCGCGGGTGAAGGGGATCGTGCGCCGCTCCTCGGGTCTCATCGGCGACGCGGTGCTGCGGGTGGAGGATGTGACGCTCGACCCGGCGACGCGCATGGTCGCGCGCGGCGGCATCCGCGTGGACCTGACCGCGACCGAATTCGACCTGCTCGCCCAGCTGATGGCCCGGCCCGGACGGGTGTATTCGCGGGAGGAACTGCTCTCCCTGGTCTGGGGAATCGCGGACTACAGTGCGAGCAGGACGGTCGACGTGCACGTCGCCCAACTGCGGGCCAAGCTCGGCGAGGGAAATCCGATCCGCACGGTCCGCGGCGTCGGGTATTCCGTCGCCGGCCAGGAGGGCTGAGCGGTGCGGCGCTGGTTCGCGTCACTCGGCGGCAGGATCCTGCTCGTCACGGTGGGCGTGGCGTTCGTTGCGGTTCTCGTCACTGCCGTCGTGTCCCTGCAACTCGTGCAGACCCTCGTCACGACGCAGGCCCAGGCGGACCTCGGCGCACGGACGACCGCGCTGAGCGAGCGGCCGCTCTCGACCCTGCGCATCCTGCTCAAGGACGACACCCTCCTCGGCGCACGCGGCGAGCGCTTTGTGTTGGTCGGCGCCGACGGGAAGGTGCCGGAAACAGGTTCGGGCGCGCTCACGGTCACGCAGGACGTCAAGAGCCGCATCACCCAGGTACTGGATGCCGGCCGCTCGGTGTCGACGTCGGCGGAGTGCTCGCGCAGGCCGCGCTCGCCTGGCAGGGTCAATGCACCCAGCTCGGCGTCGCGCTGCGCGTCGACGGGCCGGGGGACGGTGCGGGGGACGGTGCGGGTGCGGGCGCGGTGCCGGGTGACCTCACGATCGTGACCGACGGCATGCGCCTGCGCCAGATCGTCGACGGCCTGCTCGAG
>NZ_JASJXJ010000087.1:0-15889 GCF_035018685.1 Cryobacterium sp. RTC2.1 | reverse complement strand
CCGCGGTCGCCGGCGCCGAGCCAGCGGGCGACGGCAGGGGTCGTGCTGTACGCGAGGAACACCATCAGCCCGACGATGGTCTGCAACACCGCGCTCGCGAGGCCGAGTCCGGCCAGGTCGACCGCGCCGAGATGCCCGACCATCGCCGAGTCGGCGAGCAGGAACAAGGGCTCGGCGACGAGGGCGCCGAACGCAGGGAGGGCGAGGCGCAGGATCTCACGGTCGATGGGCCGCTGGCGGAAGATGGCGATGCTCCCGACTCTAGCGTCGCTCGCCGACACCGCACGGTCCGGCGCCGTCCGGCCTCGCCCGGCGTCGCACCCCGGCTCGAATTCCCGGGCACAGCGAATAGCATGGACGCATGACTGAGCTGGGGACCGCATCCGGAATCGACCGCGACGAACTCGACCCGGGCATCCGCCCACAGGACGATCTCTTCCGCCACGTGAACGGGAAATGGATCGACCGCACCGAGATTCCGGCGGACAAGGCCCGCTGGGGATCGTTCTACCTCCTCGCCGAGGAGTCAGAGAAGGCCGTGCGCGAGATCATCCTCGAGGCGCAGACCGCTGAACCCGGAACAGAAGCCCGCAAGTTCGGCGACCTCTACTCGAGTTTCATGGACGAGGCGCGGGTGAATGCGCTCGGCGCAACGCCGCTCGCGGCCGACCTCGCGACCGTCGACCGGATCGACTCCGTCGCCTCCCTGCTCGGCACCCTCGGCCGCCTCGAGCGCGCCGGCGTCGCAGGCGCTTTCCAGCTCTATGTCGACAATGACCCGGGCAACCCGGAGCGCTACCTCGTCTTCCTGGAGCAGGGCGGGCTCGGCCTGCCGGACGAGTCCTACTATCGCGAGGAGAAGTTCGCGGCCGTCCGCGAGGCGTACCGCTCCTTCCTCGAGCGGATGTTCGGCCTCGCCGGCGTCGACGACGCCGCTGCCAGGGCGCAGCGCGTCTTCGACCTCGAAACCGAACTCGCCGGGCACCACTGGGACAACGTGCGCTCCCGCGACAGCGAGAAGACCTACAACCTCAAGACCTGGGGCCAGGTCACGGCCCTCGCCGCCGGAGCGGACCTGCACCTCTGGCTCGCGGGCCTCGATGCCCCGGCGGGAGCCCTCGAGGAGATCGTCGTCCGCCAGCCGAGCTTCGTGACCGGCCTGGCCGAGATGCTGACCGAGGACGGGATCGTCGGATGGAAGGACTGGCTGCGCTGGCAGATCATCCGCTCGAGCGCCTCGTACCTCTCCGACGACTTCGTCGAGGCGAGCTTCGACTTCTATGGCCGCACCCTCACCGGGACACCTCAGCTGCGGGACCGCTGGAAGCGCGGCGTCTCCCTCGTCGAGGGATCCCTCGGCGAGGCCGTCGGCCGGATCTACGTCGAACGGCACTTCAAGCCGAGCGCGAAGGCGAGCATGGACGTGCTCGTCGGCCACCTCGTCGAGGCATACCGCCAGAGCGTCGCCGAGCTCGACTGGATGACCCCGGAGACGCGGGCGCGTGCCCAGGACAAGCTCGAGAAGTTCACGCCCAAGATCGGCTACCCCGACAAATGGCGCGACTACTCGACCCTGTGGATGGAGGCGGGCGACCTGATCAAGAACGTGCGTGCCGCGAACGAGTTCGAGTTCCAGCGCGAACTGGGCAAGATCGGCAAGCCCCTCGACCGCGACGAGTGGTTCATGACCCCGCAGACAATCAACGCCTATTACAACCCCGGCTTCAACGAGATCGTCTTCCCCGCGGCCATCCTGCAGTTCCCGTTCTTCTCAGACGAGCGGGATGCCGCGGCGAATTACGGCGCCATCGGTGCCGTCATCGGGCACGAAATCGGGCACGGCTTCGACGACCAGGGTTCGAAGTACGACGGCGACGGGCTCCTGACCGACTGGTGGACCGCTGACGACCGTGCGGCCTTCGAAGAGCGCACGGGCTCGCTCATCGAGCAGTTCAACGCCCTGGCGCCGAAGCAGATCCCCGAGCATCACGTGAACGGCGCGCTCACGATCGGCGAGAACATCGGCGACCTCGGCGGCCTCTCGATCGCCTGGAAGGCCTACCTGATCTCGCTCGACGGCGCAGAGCCGCCCGTGATCGACGGTCTCACCGGCGCCCAGCGCTTCTTCCTGTCCTGGGCCCAGGCCTGGCAGCTGAAGATGCGCGACGAGGAGGCCATCCGCCTGATCTCGATCGACCCGCACTCGCCGAATGAGTTCCGCTGCAACCAGATCGTGCGGAACATCGACGAGTTCTACGCGGCCTTCGGCGTCGCGGCAGGCGACGAACTCTGGCTCGACCCGGACAAACGCGTCACCATCTGGTAGCCCCGCCGGCGTCCGGCCCCGGCGTATGTCGGGTGTCTGGGCTATGGTGCTGAGGGGAACACGGAGCCGGAAATCGGAGCCGGAACACGGAGGGACCCGAAAAAGTGTCCACGCCAGCGCGGGAATCGGAGCGACGGTCGCGTCGCGGTGCCCCGAGCAGGGCACGGCACGGCGTTTCGGAGTCGATGGCGAACTTCGGCCGCGGGTTCCAGGCCCTCGGCACCCTCGCCGTCGACGGCGTGCAGGTCTCGGCCCGCGCCACCGACCTCGCGACCGGCAAGGTCCTCTTCTCCGTTGACGACCACGTCGTGATGCCGACAGCGGGGATCGGAACCGTCCTCCTCCTCATCGAGGTCGCCGCCCGGCTCCCGAACGCCGAATTCGGCGCCCTCACCATCCTCGACCGCACCCCGGCGGACTCCGTCGGAGGGTCAGGCGTCTGGCAGCACCTGCAGGCCCCGTCGCTTCCCGTCGCTGACCTCGCGGCCCTGGTCGGGGGTCTCGGCGACAACCTCGCAGCGAACGTGCTGCTGCGCGCGGTCGGCCTCGCGGCCGTCCAGGCGCGCACCGAACAGCTCGGCATCTCCCACACCGCTCTGCTCGACCTCGTCCGCGACGAACGCGGCCCCGATCACGCACCCCAGCTCTCCGTCGGCAGCGCCCAGGAACTCACGGGACTCTTCACGTCCCTCGCCCGCGGGGAGGTCGTGGATGCCGCGACGAGCGAACGCGTGATCGGCTGGCTGTCCCTCGGCGCAGACCTCTCCCTCGTCGCGAGCGCCTTCGGGCTCGATCCCTTCGCGCACCGCGGCGGCGACCACGGGCTGCTCCTCGTCAACAAGACCGGAACGGGACCCGGCGTCCGGAGCGAGGCCGGCGTGCTCCGCGGCCCGCGGGCCGGCGTCGCCTATGCCGTCTCGATGTCCTTCGCCGACACCCGCCTGCCCCTGCGCCTCGCTGTCCTCGACGGGATGCGGGCCGTCGGCCTCGACCTGCTCGAGTACGTGCACTGAACCTGAGTTCCTGAGTTCCTGAGTTCCTGACCACCCGAACCGCCTGAACACCCCAAGAGACCCGCCGACGAGAGGGGCAGCGGATGTCCGCCAACGACCGGAAGCACACCGAAACGGACACCGGCCTGTCGGGGGCGAGTCCCGGCATCCGCCCGGTCTTCGAGGTGGAGCTCAACGGCATCAACGCCGTCGACCGCGCGGAACACCGCGGCAGCCCGAGCGAGTTGTTCTGGCCGTGGTTCGCGGCGAACGTCTCGGTGCTCGGCATCAGCTACGGCTCGTTCCTGCTCGGTTTCGGCATCTCGTTCTGGCAGGCGACGGTCGTCGGCCTCGTCGGGATCGTGCTCTCCTTCGCGCTCTGCGGGTTCGTGGCGCTCGCGGGCAAGCGCGGCCACGCGCCGACGATGACCCTGAGCAGGGCGGTCTTCGGAGTCGACGGCAACCGGGTGCCGTCCGCGTTGTCGTGGCTGCTCACCGTCGGCTGGGAGACCGTGCTCGCCTCGCTCGCCGTGCTCGCGACGGCGACGGTCTTCACCGAGCTCGGCTGGGACGGCGGGGCGCTCACCCAGGTGGTGGCCCTCGTCGTCGTGGCCGGCCTGATCGTGCTCGGTGGCGTCTTCGGCTTCGACCTGATCATGCGGCTGCAGAAATGGATCACGATCGTCACGGGCCTGCTCACGGTCGTCTACGTGTTCCTCGTCGTCGATCACATCGACTTCCCGGCCATCGCGGCGATCCCCGCCGGGGACACCCCCCACGTGATCGGCGCGCTCGTCTTCATGATGACGGGCTTCGGCCTCGGCTGGGTGCAGGCCGCCGCCGACTATTCCCGGTACCTGCCCCGCTCGGCCTCGAGCCGGGGCGTCGTCGGCTGGACGACGGCGGGCGCCTCGCTCGCCCCCGTCGTGCTGCTCCTCTTCGGGCTCCTGCTCGCCGGGTCATCGAGCGACCTCAGCGCCGCCATCGCCGTCGACCCGATCGGGGCGCTCACGACGATCCTGCCGGTCTGGTTCCTGGTTCCGTTCGCCCTCGTCGCGGTTCTCGGCCTGATCGGCGGCGCCGTCCTCGACATCTACTCCTCCGGGCTGGCGCTCCTCGCGGCGGGGCTTCGGGTGCCGCGCTTCGCGGCCGCCGGGATCGACGGGGTGATCATGGTGCTCGGCGCGATCTACGTCGTGTTCTTCGCCGGGAGCTTCCTCGGTCCGTTCCAGGGCTTCCTGATCACCCTCGGCGTGCCCGTCGCGGCCTGGTGCGGCATCTTCCTCGCCGATTTCGCGCTCCGCCGCTCCGGCTACGACGCCGCGGGCCTCCTCGACCCGCGCGGGCGCTACGGGAGCGTGCGGGTCGGCGCGCTCGCACTCCTCGTGCTCGGGTCCGTCGTGGGCTGGGGCCTCGTCACCAACGGCTTCGCGGACTGGCTCGCCTGGCAGGGGTACCTGCTCGATCCCCTCGGCCTCGGCGGCCGGACGGGCGACTGGGCGTTCGCGAACCTCGGCGTGCTCGTCGCCTTCGTGATCGGCTTCTGCGGCATGCTCCTCGTCGGCCGCGGCGCCGTCCGCGCCCAGGAGCGGCAGCCCGTCTGATCCGCCCGCGTCGGCAGGCAGCGCGGCGCGGGGGCGCGGACGGGCCGCGCTCAGTCGGGCGCCGGTGCGGGGTCGGCCGGGGGTTTCGGCTTCCACCGGTTGGCCCGTTCGCCCCGGCCGGCGAGCACAGCCGTCTCATCGATACGTTTTTGGCGGGTCGCCGGAGTCTTCGCCTGCACGATCCATTCGAGGATGCCGCGGCGAGCCGAGGGCGGGAACGCGTCCCACTGCGCGCGGGCACCCCCGATCCCGTCGAGAGCTGCGCCGAGGTCCGCGGGAACCGTGAGGTTCTCGACCTCGTCGAGCCGGGTCCAGGAACCGTCCGCCTCTGCGGCCGCGACGACGGCCTCCCCGGCCGGCAGCATCCGCCCCTCGCGCCTGAGCAGTTCGATGCGCAGCTTGTTCGGCCTCGCCCAGGCGCTGCCGCGCTTCCGCGGTGAGAAGTAGAGCATCGTCCGGTGCTCGTCCAGCCGGGCCGGTTTGCTGTCGATCCAGCCGACGGAGAGCGCCTCGAGAACGGCGTCCTCGTAGGCGAGGATCGGCCGGCCGGCGGCCTTCCGCCAGAAGACGAGCCAGACCGCGGTCGACACCGCGTGGTTCTCCACGAGCCAGGTCCGCCACTCCTCGACCGACTCAGGGTGGATGCGCGGTACCTGGTCACCGCCCGCGTCCCGTTCAGTCATGCGACGACCATACCCGCGTCCCGCGCCGCCCGGGTCGGGGGAGGGGTCAGGAGGGCGGAGCGAGGCCGAGGCGCGGGTAGAGCGCGGCGAAGCCGGCGTCGAGGCCTCCGTTCAGCGCCCCCACTTCGTGCCCGACGCCGGGGATCTCGGCGTATGACGCGGTCATTCCCGCGGCCTGGGCTGCGTCGACGAGCGTCCGTTGCCCGGCGGCGACGCCCGGGTCAGCTGCGCCGGCAGTGAAGATCGCGAATGTCCCCGGGTAGCGGTGCCCGGCGAGAAGGTTCACCGGCTTCTGCGCGTCATAGGCCGCCTGGCTGCCGCCGAACACGTCGTTCAGGGTCTGGTCCTGGATCTCGGAGCCGGGGAATGACTCGCCGGAGATGTCGATCACGTTCGACCAGATGTCGGGATGCTTGGCCGCGAGGGAGATCGCGCACTGGCCGCCATTGGAGAACCCGGCGATCGTCCAGTACCGGTGGTCGTGCGTCACGTTGAGGTTCGCGGCAGCCCAGCCGACGACGTCCCTGGTGAGGAAGGTCTCCGCGTTTCCGTACCTCGCGGTGTCGAGGCACAGCGGGTCGACGGAGGGATCGCCCAGCTGGTCGGCGACGACGACGATCGGCGCGAGACCCCCGTGCTGGGAGGCCGCACGGTCGAGGCTCGCCGCGACGTATTCCGGGTCGGGGTTGCCGGGCTGGCCCAGCAGCATGATCACGAGCGGCAATGCCGGCGCGTCCGGGACGAGCGCCGCAGGGGGCAGGTAGATTCCGGCCGGCCGGGAGCGGAATCCGGAGACGGTGTTCGGGATCACCTGGCTCCCGGTGTTTCCCGCGGCGGGGATGTCGGCGGGTGGATTCCACGTCTGCCAGAGGGCGCGGCCCGTCCGGTCAGGGTTGGGGTCGGCTCTCGAGCCAGGGTGGGAGCCGGTGCCTGCGACCGGGGTCGAGCGTGGCGCTGCCGGATTCAGTGCGATCGGCGGCAGCACGTTCACCCCGAGAAGCGCGCCGAGGGTGCGGTCAAGGCCATAGCCCGCATTGATCCCGAGCGCCCCCGTCGCGACGAAGAGCAGCACCGATGCGGCGGCGAGGCTCCGGCGTGCCGGCCGCGTCTTCCACAGGTTCACGAGTGCGATCCCGACGGCGGCGCAGGCCGCGCCGAGCCACGCGTACGCCACGGGCACGAGGCCCATCCCGAACACGTTGAAGACCCGCACCAGGAAGAACCAGAGGAGCACAGCGACAACGCCTCCGGAGGCGACCGCGACCGCGACGGTCATGAGCCAGCGCGGGGTCGGTCGTCGGGCGAGAAGGAAGACCACGGCCGCGCCGGACAGGGTGTACGCGCCGACGATGACGGGGCCGTGCAGGATATCCGTGCGCAGGAGCGCCTGGAGGGCGTCCACGCCTAGCCGAGCCCGAGTCGGCTGGCGAGCACGCCGAACGCCTCGGTGAGTCCACCGCCCAGCGCCTCGAAGGAGTGGCCCTCGCCGGGCACCTCGTAGTACGTCACCGCCACCCCCGCAGCCCTGGCCGTTCCGCTCAGATCCTTCAGCCCCGGTTCCATCACCGAGTCCTCCGAGCCGACCGTGAACACGGCCGTGGTGTCAGGGTAGCGGCTCCTGCCCAGCAGCGTGGCCGGTTTTGTCGCGTCGTAGGCAGCCTGGTCACCCCCGAACACGTCAGCCAGGACCTCCGGCTCCGTCTCGAGTCCCGCATACACCGTGCCGGAGGCGTCGATGAGGCTGCCCCAGACCTCCGGGTACCGGAGCGCGAGCGACAAGGCGCACTGGCCGCCGTTCGAGAACCCGGCGACGGTCCATGATTCGCGGCCGGCCTCGATGTTGAGGTTGCCGCGCGCCCAGGTGAGAACGTCCTCCTCGAGGTACGTCTCGACCCGGCCGTATTCCGCCGTGTCGAGGCACAGTGAGTCGACATCCGGGTCGCCCAGCTGGTCGGCGACGAGCACGATCGGGGCGAGGCCGTTGTGGGCGGCGGCGAAGGCGTCGAGCACGGATGCGATCGGGCCGGCGTCCGGATCGCCCGGCTGTCCCATCATCATCAGCACGAACGGCAGGGCTGGGGCGTCGGGGACGAGCGCGGCCGGCGGGAGGTAGACCTCGGCGTCGCGCGCGCTGAAACCCGAAGCGGTCGCCGGGATCCGGACGCTGCCGATGGTGCCCTGGGCGGGCAGGCCGGCCGGTGGCCGCCAGGTCGCGGAGAGGGGGGACGAGTCATCCACCGCCTGCGCGGGCGGTGCCGGCCTGTCGGGGAGAGACAGCGCGGGGACGGCCTGGTCCGGCTGCGCGAGTCCGGACGCGACGCTGACCGTGACGACGACGGTGGCGACGAGCAGCACCAGGCCGGCGGCGCCTGCGGCGATCCAGCGGCGCCGCGGGGTGGACCGGTTGCCCATCCGACCACCCTCTCCTGAAGCCGACGCGAGCCTCAGGAGTGGGTCAGCAGCAGCGGCCCTGCGGGTTGGCGTCCTGGCGGTCGGTCTGGTCCCGCCAGAACTCGCGCTCGGTCATCATCCGCTCGGTGGGGTGAGCAGGGTCCGCGGTCCCGTGCGCGGCCTCGTGGTGCGCCCGGTACTTGTCCCAGGCGTCCTCTCCCATCACCCCTTTGACGTACCAGGCCACGCTCCGCGCTGCCCGGCGGATGCCGCCGAGGAGCGCAGCGAGCGAGGTCCCGCCTGCCGAGGGCATCCGCTGCCCCCGGCGTGCCCCTGCTGTCATCACCGGACCGTCACCGGCCAGGGGTGCCCGCGCCGGCGTTCCGCGCCGTCCGGGCGTTCTTCTCGGCGGCAGCCTGGGCTTCCCAGCGGCCCTGCAGCTCCTTTTCGGCCGGGGTCGGCAGGAAGCCGGAGGGCGCGAACATCTGCGACGGGAGCGCAGGGTCCTCGTTGGTGCCGAAATCGCGGCTCTTCCAGGACTTCCAGGTCGCAACGACCGAGGAGACGATCACGATGATCGCGAGGGTGACGAAGAGGATCGACAGGAGACCCTGCACCATCGTGTTCCGTACCACGGCCTCCATGGCCGCGACGCTCGGCGCCGTTCCGAACGAGGTCTTCCCCGCCGCGAGGGCGTCGGAGAATGCCTTGTTCTGGGCGAAGTAACCGACCGCGGGGACGGTTGAGAAGATCTTCAGCATCGAGGCGTAGATCGTGATGATCGCGGCGAACGCGAGGGGCACGGCGACGATCCAGATGTACTTGAATTTGCCCTGCTTCGCGACGATCGCCATGCACACCGCGAGTGCGATTGCGGCCAGCAGCTGGTTCGCGATCCCGAAGAGCGGGAACAGGGTGTTGATGCCGCCGAGCGGGTCCGTGACGCCCATGATCAGCACGGCGCCCCAGAGGAGAACCATGATGCCCGTGGTGAGCCAGGCCCCCGTGCGCCAGGAGGTGTTCTTGAACTTCGGGAAGAAGTTGCCGAGGCTGTCCTGGAGCATGAAGCGCGCGACGCGGGTGCCCGCGTCGACGGCGGTGAGGATGAACAGCGCCTCGAACATGATCGCGAAGTGGTACCAGAACGCCATCATGCCCGAGCCTCCTGCGACCTGCTGCATGATGTGCGCGAGCCCGACCGAGAGCGTCGGGGCGCCGCCGGAGCGGGAGACGATCGTGGCCTCTCCGACGTCCTTCGCCGTCTGGGTGAGCATGTCGGGGGTGAGGTTGACCCCGGTGAGCCCGAGGCTGTTCACGAACGCGACAGCGCCTTCGACGGTGCCCCCGGTGAGGGCCGCCGAGGAGTTCATCGCGAAGTAGATGCCGCGGTCGATCGAGACGGCGGCGACGAGGGCCATGATCGCGACGAAGCTCTCCATGAGCATGCCGCCATAACCGATGAAGCGGGTCTGGCGTTCCTTCTCGATGAGCTTCGGGGTCGTGCCGGAGGCGATCAGGGCGTGGAAGCCGGAAAGGGCACCGCAGGCGATCGTGACGAAGAGGAACGGGAAGAGCGACCCGCTCACGACCGGTCCGCCGTTGGCGACGAACTCGCTGAATGCCGGGACCGTGATCTCCGGGCGCACGATGATGATCGCGATCGCGAGCATCCCGATCGTTCCGATCTTCATGAAGGTCGAGAGGTAGTCGCGCGGGGCGAGCAGCAGCCAGACCGGGAGGATCGCTGCGACGAAGCCGTAGATGATGATGCCGATCGCGAGCGGCACCGGGTCGACGTGGAAGAACGATGCTCCCCACGCCGTGTTCGAGATGGCGCCGCCGCCGATGATGGCGGCCAGGAGCAGCACGAACCCGATGATCGACACCTCGCTGACCTTGCCCGGGCGGAAGAAGCGCAGGTAGCAGCCCATGAAGAGCGCGATCGGGATGGTCATGCCGACTGAGAAGACGCCCCAGGGGCTCGCCGCGAGGGCGTTGACAACGACGAGGGCGAGGATCGCGACGATGATGACCATGATCGCCATCGTGGCGATCAGGGCGGCGGTGCCGCCGATCTTGCCGAGCTCGTCGCGGGCCATCTGGCCGAGCGAACGTCCGCCTCGGCGCATCGAGTAGAACAGCACGATGTAGTCCTGCACCGCACCGGCGAGAACGACGCCGACGATGATCCAGATCGTGCCGGGCAGGTAGCCCATCTGCGCGGCGAGCACCGGGCCGACGAGCGGGCCTGCCCCGGCGATCGCGGCGAAGTGGTGGCCGAACAGCACCCGGCGGTCCGTCGCCGCGAAGTCCTTGCCGTCCGCCTTGTACTCTGCGGGGGTCGCCCTGCGGTCATCGGGCTTCAGCAGGTGCTTCTGGATGTAGTTCGAGTAGAAGCGGTAGCCGATCAGGTAGGTGCACACCGCGGCGAAGACGAACCAGATGGCGTTCACGGTCTCGCCGCGGACAACCGCGAGCATGACCCAGCTCAGTCCGCCGAGGAGGGAGATGCCGGCCCAGAGTGCGATCTTGGCCGGGGTCCAGCGTCGCTCCTGGGCGTCGTGCTCGGTCTGGTCGAGTGCGACAGGGAGCAGGGACGGATCGCGATCGAGCGGACCGGCCCCCGTGAAAGCGTCGTGCGGCGTGCGGGGCCTGGTGCCCATGATCTCTCCTTTGAGGGTGGTGCAGATGGTGCTGAGGTGCGGTTCACGACCGTGCCGAATCCAAGCTGAGAAAAAGCTGAATTCGTGATGATTCCTTAGCAAGGCTAACAGCCAGAGGGGCGCACCGGGACGAGCGCCTAAAATGGGTACGCCTGACCGGGATTTTCCGCACGGCACGCCCCACATCCACCCTCGACCATTGGAGCCACCGTGGCCGCACCCTCCCGCCTCGATTCCGTCATCGCCCTCGCCCGCCACCGCGGGTTCGTCTTCCAGGCGGGTGAAATCTACGGCGGATCCCGGTCCGCGTGGGACTACGGGCCCCTCGGCGTCGAGCTCAAGGAGAACATCAAGAAGCAGTGGTGGCGCTTCATGG
Source organism: Cryobacterium sp. RTC2.1 (assembly GCF_035018685.1). NCBI lineage: Bacteria > Bacillati > Actinomycetota > Actinomycetes > Micrococcales > Microbacteriaceae > Cryobacterium > Cryobacterium sp. RTC2.1. The sequence goes on along the minus strand of NZ_JASJXJ010000087.1, from coordinate 4,854 downwards.
TCACGAGCCGCGACGACGTCGTCGGGCTCGACTCCTCGGTGATCCTGCCCAGGAAGGTGTGGGAGGCATCCGGTCACGTCGAGGTCTTCAGCGACCCCCTCGTCGAGTGCACGAGCTGTCACAAGCGTTTCCGCGCCGACCACCTCGAGGAGGAGTTCGAGGAGAAGAAGGGGCGCCCCGCAGAGGGCGGCCTCGACGGCATCCCCTGCCCGAACTGCGGCAACCGGCACATCTGGACGGAGCCGCGCGCCTTCTCCGGCCTGCTCAAGACCTATCTCGGTCCCGTCGACGACGAGGCGGGCATGCACTACCTGCGTCCAGAGACCGCGCAGGGCATCTTCGTGAACTTCGCCAACGTGCTCCAGGCTGCCAGGATGAAGCCCCCGTTCGGCATCGGCCAGATCGGCAAGAGCTTCCGCAACGAGATCACACCGGGCAACTTCATCTTCCGCACCCGCGAGTTCGAGCAGATGGAGATGGAATTCTTCGTCGAGCCCGGCACAGATGAGACCTGGCACGAGTACTGGCTCGAGCAGCGCATGAGCTGGTACACCGGCCTCGGCATCGAGCCGGAGAACCTGCGCTTCTTCGAACACCCGGCCGAGAAGCTCTCGCACTACTCCAAGCGCACCGTCGACATCGAGTACCGCTTCGGGTTCAGCGGGAGTGAGTTCGGCGAGCTCGAAGGCGTGGCGAACCGCACGGACTTCGACCTCAAGACGCACGCTGCGGCATCGGGCAAGGATCTCTCGTACTTCGACCAGACCAAGAACGAGCGCTGGGTGCCCTACGTAATCGAGCCGGCGGCCGGGCTCACCCGCTCGCTGATGGCGTTCCTCGTCGACGCGTACCACGAGGAGGAAGTGCCGAACGCGAAGGGCGGCGTCGACAAGCGCACCGTGCTCAAGCTCGACCCGCGCCTCGCGCCGATCAAGGCCGCCGTGCTTCCGCTGTCCCGCAACGAGGCGCTCTCGCCGATGGCGCGCTCCCTCGCTTCCCGCTTGCGCGAGTCGTGGAACGTCGACTTCGACGACGCCGGCGCGATCGGGCGCCGCTACCGCCGCCAGGACGAGATCGGCACCCCGTATTGCATCACGGTCGACTTCGACTCTCTCGAAGACCAGGCCGTCACCGTGCGCGACCGCGACACCATGCAGCAGGAGCGGGTGCCGCTCGACAAGCTCGACGCCTACCTCGCCGAGCGCCTCCGCGGAGCCTGACCCGAGCACGGGCTTTTCGCCGCTGCGCGTGTGGTCCGCCACCCGCGCAGCGGCGCAGCTCCCGCGCTCGCCGAAGAGACGCCGAGACGCCGCGCGCGAGCGCTCAGGAGGCCCGGTGCGCCGATCCGGGGAACGGATCCAGGGGCGGAGCGGACTCGGCCACGGAGCCGGCGCCGGACTCGACCCGGATGCCGAAGAGGGCGTCGAGGCCGCCGGTGAACGCGGCCTGCTCACCGGCCCTCGCGAGTTCGCGTGAGCGCACCATCGGCGTGTGCAGCAGGACGCTCGCGAGATGCCGCAACGCCCGCTCGGTCTGTTCGGTATCGTCGCCGTGCGCGCGCGCCCGTTCGATCTCTGAATCGAGCAGGTCGAAGACGTGGCTGCGCAACGCGACGACCGCTGGGGTGAGGCTCTGCTCTTCCGCGACCGCAGAGAACTTGCGTGCGGCGCGGTCGACGAGCAGGCGGGCCTCGCTCGTCGCATTGAGCTCTTCGAGCGGGGCGTGGATGCGGATGGTCTCGAGGTCGAGCAGCTCGACTCCCGGGACCTCGGTGACGTCAGGAGCGACGTTGCGCGGCAGGCCGAGGTCGATGATGAGCCGTCGGCCGGCCGGAGCGACCGGCTGTGCTCCGGCGTCGACATCCGCGGTTGCTGCCGCGCCCTCCCGGAGCAGTGCGGCCGTGACGACGTGGTGTTCGACGGTCGTGCAGGTCAGGATCAGGTCGGCACGATCGGCTTCGACGGCGAATCCCGACTCGGTGATCGCGGTGATGCCATGCGAGCCCGCGAACTTGACGGCGCGCCCGGTGGGCGAGTAGACCCGCACGTCGGAGACGCCGAGGTCGCGGAGCGCTGCGAGGGCGGCGCCGGCGTAACGGCCGGTTCCGACGAGCAGCACGCGGGTGCTCGCCCAGTTCACGATGCGGGTCTCGGCGAGCTGCAGGGCGAGGCGCACGAGTGACCGCCCGGCCGCGCCGATTCCGGTGCGGTTCTTGATGCCGCGGGAGGTCTGCGACGCGCGCTGGAACAGCCGCTCGAGTTCGGGGGTGGTCGTGCCGCGCTCGCGGGCCTGCTCGAGGGAGCGGCGCACCTGGCCTGCGATCTCGCCCTCGCCGACGACGACGGATTCCAGGCCGCTCGTCACCGCGAACAGGTGCTCGGCGACGCCGTTGCCGTGCACGAAGTCGAGGGTCTCGCGGAGGACCTCAGCGGTGACGCCGGTGCCGGCGCTGACGCCCGCGATCGCGGCCTGTACGGCCTCGAGGGGGGAGGCGCCGTCGGGTTCGTCGAGGTCGAGGTAGGCCTCGAAGCGGTTGCAGGTTGCGACGATGACCGCTCCGGACAGGCTCGGGTATCGCTCGATGATGCCGCCTGCCGTGCCGGGCGCGCCGACGGACAGCTTCTCGAGTACATCGAAACTCGAGTTCTTGTGGTTCGCGGACAGGCAGATCAGCACTCGGTGAGTCTACTTTGTCCATCTGGGCGTGGATCATCTGCGGAAAGCGCTTGGCTCCTGAAAGTTTGACAGAATTGACACAAATGAACCTCGACGCTCAACACCCCCTCGCCTCCGGACTCACCGCCGATTCCCGCCTCATCCGCGCATACCAGGGCACCCGCCCGGAGGCCACCCCCGTGTGGTTCATGCGCCAGGCCGGGCGTTCCCTTCCCGAGTACCGGTCGCTGCGGGTCGGCACCCGGATGCTCGATGCGTGCCTCGACCCGGAAATGGCCAGTGAGATCACCCTCCAGCCCGTGCTCCGGCACCAGGTGGACGCGGGAATCCTGTTCAGCGACATCGTGATCCCGCTCAAGCTCGTCGGTGTCGACGTCGAGATCGTCGCCGGGATGGGGCCGGTGCTCGGCAAGGCCGTCCGCACCGCCCGCGACGTCGCCGAGCTCGTCTCCCTCGACCCCGCCGTGCTCGAGACCACCCTCGACCCGATCCGGAAGGCCGTCGCCCGAACGGTCGCCCAGCTCGGCGGGACCCCGCTGATCGGGTTCGCCGGGGCGCCGTTCACCCTTGCGGCCTACCTCGTCGAGGGCGGCCCGTCCAAGGACCACATCCACGCGCGCACCCTGATGCACGCCGACCCTGCGGCCTGGGCCTCCCTGATGGACTGGACCGCAGAGGTGACCGGCCGCTTCCTGCGCGCCCAGGTGCTCGCAGGAGCGAGCGCTGCACAGCTCTTCGATTCCTGGGCCGGTGCGCTCTCCCTGGCCGACTACAGCCGGTTCGTCGCCCCGGCGTCGGCTGCTGCGATCGCCCACGTGCGCGATCTCAGCTATGCCGAGACCGCGCCCGGTGCGGACGCACCGATCCGGCGCAACGTCCCCGTCGTGCACTTCGGCGTCGGCACCGGCGAACTTCTCCACGAGATGCACGCCGTCGGCGCGGACGTCGTCGGCGTCGACTACCGGGTGCCGCTCGACGAGGCCAATCGCCGACTCGGCGGGAACGTCCCCCTGCAGGGCAACCTCGACCCCGCGCTCCTCGCCGCGCCGTGGCCCGTCCTCGAGGCGCACGTCCTCGACGTGCTCGAGCGCGGGCGCACCGCTCCTGCCCACGTGCTCAACCTCGGCCACGGCGTCCCGCCGCTGACCGACCCGACCGTGCTCACCCGCCTCGTCGCATTCGTGCACGAGGTCACTGCCGGCGCTCACGGGGAGACCGGAGCACCCGGGGCATCCGCCACCGCACCGAGCGAGCCGGCGTCCACGCCGGCCGCGTCCTGAGCCGGCGAGCGATGAGCGAAGCGCCGCGGGGCGGGCGGATGAGCGGCGTGCGTGACGTCGTCGTCGTCGGCGGAGGGGTGGCCGGCCTCTCGGCTGCCCGCGAGTGCGCCAGGGTCGGGCTGAGCGTCACCGTGCTCGAGGCTGGACGCGACCTCGGCGGCGCGCTCGCGAGCCACGAGGTCGCCGGGCTCACCCTCGACAGCGGGGCGGAGAGCTTCGCGGTGCGCCGCAACGCCGTGGCCGAATTCATCGAAGGACTCGGTCTCGCCGACCGGGTCGTGCAGCCGAACGCCGCCGGCGCGTGGCTCTGCCTGCCATCCGATCGTCCTGGCGGACCCGCGGTGAGCGTTCCGATGCCCCGGGCTGGCGTCCTCGGCATCCCCGGCTCCCCGCTCGCAGAGGACGTGCGCCGCGTGATCGGCTGGCCGGGAGCCCTGCGAGCCTGGCTCGACCGCCTCATGCCCGTGCTCACGATCGGCAGGGAGCACAGCCTCGGCGAACTCGTCCGCAAGCGGATGGGCCGCCGCGTCCTCGAACGCCTCGTCGAGCCGGTCACCGCGGGCGTCTACACCTCCTCAGCAGACGATCTCGAAGTCGACGTCGTCGCTCCCGGCCTCAACGCCGCCCTCACCGTGACCGGGTCGCTGTCCGGCGCCGTGCTCTCCCTCCGCAGCGCCGCTCCCGCCGGCTCCGCGGTCTCCGGGCTTCGCGGCGGCATGGCCGGCCTCGTGACCGCGCTCCGCGCCGAACTCGACCGCTTCGACGTCGAGGTGTTCACGGAGGCCGCCGTCACCAGCATCCGCCCCGTCACGGCCGGACCCTGGCAGGTCACGATCGCGCCCCGGCCGGAAGCCTCCGAAAAGTCCGGTGCCCCCGAAAGCCCCGAGAGCCCCGATAC
>NZ_JASJXJ010000086.1:0-16049 GCF_035018685.1 Cryobacterium sp. RTC2.1 | reverse complement strand
GCTCGACCTACTCCCCACAGGGGATGCGGCACTCAGAGTCGGAACGAACGTATGGGAACCTCAGTTCGCTGGGGCGAGGTCTTCGGCGACCCCACCGTCGCGTCCGCGATGATCGACCGCATCGTCCACCACGCCGACGTCCTCAGCCTCAAAGGCAACAGCTACCGGCTCAAAAGCCACCAGCCCGCCGCCGATACGGCATAGTAGAAACACACATAGTGGTCCTGTTTTCAAACGGCACTATTGGCCCTGTTTTGGGTCGGCGTCAACAAACGCGATATTTCTTTCCCGACGCAGTCGTGTATGAAGTCACACTTCCCACGTTCGCAACCCCTCTCCCAACAGATGTCGAAATCATTTTCTTCGAGGAATGCCCAGACGGTGATACCGCCTGGGCATCAAAAATGTTGCTCTTCAGCTGCTCGACAATGGTCGTCCTATTTTGCGAGCGATAGCGCCTGCGCCATGACGGAATCGGAAATCGCCAGATTCCCACCGAGGATCACGATCTTCGTTGGCTTCAACCGCGTTAGCTCGGCGCCGATCACTGCGGGAATACCGTTCGGCTGGACGAGGAGCACTGGACCGCCATTCACGACCGCTGCAGACCCGCCCGAAAGAGCATCCTGGTAGGTGGCCCCAGTTGCGAGGTACACCACCGGAACCCCGGTTGCAAAGGTTCCGGCCGATACGGCCGCTGACGTTCCGTACGCATCAGGTCCCCAAAGTCTGGTCGTCGGTGCGATTCCTGCCAGCGCCGCCGCAACACCGTCTGAAATGGCCAGGTTTCCACCCAAGATGATTATCCGTGCGGGACGAAGCCGGGCCAGCTCAGTTGCGATCACGCCTGGAATTCCGTTCGGTTGAACCAGCAGGACCGGCCCCTTGTTTATGCCAGCCGCGGGCGCGCCCGACAGGGCATCCTGGTAGGTGTCCCCAGTGGCGATGTAGGCGACCGGCACGCCGGGGGCGAACGTACCTGCCGATACCGCGGCTGACGTGCCGTAGGCGTCAGGACCCCACAATCTGGTCGTCGGCGCAAGCCCTGAAAGGGTCGCGAACACTCCGTCCGAGACGGCAAGGTTTCCGCCGAGCACGACGATGCGAGCCGGTCGGAGTCGCGCCAGCTCCGCGGCGATCACGCCCGGGATCCCGTTCTGTTGAACGAGAAGGACAGGCCCTTTGTTCACCCCCGCCGCAGGCGCACCAGACAGCGCGTCCTGGTAGGTTTCTCCGGTTGCTACGTACGCCACGGGAACCCCCGCGGCAAATGAACCCGCGGACACGGCCGCCGAGGTTCCGTAAGCGTCAGGACCCCACAACCGTGCGACGGTGGCCGCGGCAGCCGGGGCAACCGGGGTAGTCGCAGGGCTCGATGCTGCCACCGAGGGCAGGCCCGTCTGCGAGCCCGTGATCGTTACGGTCACCGCCTTGCCGACATCCCCCAGTACCGGCGTGTACGTTGCCGTCGTGGCTCCAGCGACAGCAACGCCAGCCACGAACCACTGGTATGCGAAGGTGACGGTAGCCGGAGCCCAAACGCCAGGAAGGGCCGTGAGAACCAGACCGACCCCAGGCACTCCGGAAATGGTGGGGATTGCAGACGTCACGGCGGTCGCCGGTGCGCCAACGGTGTCGTACAGGGCGTAGTCATCGGTGACCAGAGTGCCATTCGAGATAAGGTTGAGCCCGAAGCTGAGCCCGGTGGATCCTGCCGGGACCGGGGGCGTGTCCCAAGCCACCTGGGTATATGTCGTCGAGGGCAAGTACTGAGGACCAGACGTCCAATAGATCCAGCCACCGACGGCATTTCGGTAGTAAACATCGAACTGCGTGTTGGCCGTCGAGGTGTACCACGCCCGAAGCGAGTAGGTATGACCGGGAGTGGCCGTCGGCGCACAGGTGCCGAGGTCCTGCGTGAGTGCGAGCTTCGCGTCTCCCGTGACCAGACCTGTCACGACCAGTTGTTCAGCGGCGGTTCCTGTGTGTGCGGCGGTCACGGTACTGAACGTCCTCGTGCTGATACCGAATCCACCCGGCTGCCAGCACTGCGGCGTCTGTCCAACGGCTCCGGGCGTCTCGAGGCTTGGGTTGAGCACAGCGTTCTCGCCTGGGCCGGGAGCGGCGCGGAAAGTGTTGGTCGAGGTGACGAGGGGCTTGACAGCCCCGCCGATGACCTGCGCGACCGTCTTGACGGTCGTGTTGTTCGTGGCGGCGCGGAGTTTGAGCCAGTCAACGAATTGCTGGAGCAGCGTCGGGGTGATCGTCAGATTCAGCGGGTCACATGCCCCGGTGCAGACGTGGTGCAGAGTCAGCTGAACCCAGCCACCGCCCGCCGTCTCCGCATCGGTCACAGTCTTCTGCAGGTCCGCGAGCGTCCACGTTGAGTCGATCTCGTCGGGGGCACGAGTCTCGAAGGCATTCAGCGGCGGTATCGTCTCAGCGAAGAGACCGGCAGTACCGCCAAACCGCGTGAACGTGTCACCGAGGTTGCGGGCGCTATTGAAGCCGCAGGCTTGCACAGCAGCGGAGACGGCCGGGTTCAGACTCGCGTACGGGTAGGCAAAGTCCGTGGTGGGGTAGCCCCAGCCGGCGAGGGTATTCCTGCCCTGACAGATCTGTTTCGTGACCTCATCCGCTGGGACGAGCGTTAGGTCGGGATGGCTGACGGTGTGTCCCCCGATCTCGTGGCCTCCGGCCTTGAGAGTGGCCAGGTCAGCCTGGGTCATGTAATCTTGGGCGCCGATCCAACCGGTAGCGATGAAGAATGTGCCCTTCATGCCGGCGGAGTCGAAAATCGGCAGCGCGGCCATCTGGTCTGCGTTGCCATCATCAAAAGTGAAACTCACGACCGTGGGAGGATCTGTGATCGCGGCCTGCGCGGGCGCCATCCCGAGCGATAGAGCCAGCCCGACCCCGGTGAGTACAGCCATGTTGCGCAGCAGCATTCGGCGGCGACTTGAAAGTTCATACATGATGTCTGTGCTCCTCAATGGTGTTCGGCAGCTGGTCGACGGTGACGCGCTATCCCGGGAGTTGACGTGAGGTGAGACGCAGAAAGGTGCCCGGTGCCTCAGTCTTAGTTTCGAACAGGTGCCAGAGCAATGGCTCGTCGGGACTCTGCGGGTTTCGCGCTGGTATCACGCACACGCATGTGGTTAACCGAACGATCCTCTACTGGCGCGCTCGTTTAATGGCGTGTAGGGGTGCTCGAAGCGAGTTGAACGGGCAATTCCGGAACGAGCCAATCGTGTCTAAGGTGAAGCGTTGCCGATCCTCGGCAAACAGAGCGAAGGGCGAACCCGAGTTGCGCAGAAATCTCTACGTGTCGGTGCGGCTCTGGACGGAGAGCGCGAAGACAAAATCGAACGGTCAAATGGGCGCGAATTCAATTTGAGCTTCGAAAGCGGCATCCGTAAATGGCACTTATGCCCCGTTACTTTCTTCGTAGTCTTCTTCGCAGCCTCAATCGGCGTGACCTGTGCGGGCGTTGTAACCGGGCCTGACTGGCATCAAGTGATCGCTGAGAGGGGCTGGGTCGGGACTCGTCCCAGACCGTTCGCCATTTGGATGCCAAGACCTGATGCCGCGGTTCCAGGCTAGCGAAGCCAGGGATGGGAGCACTCATGACAGTGCGGTCGCCCTCAACCGGGCTGGCAGGCACCTTTTCGCCAAGGCCGTGCCCAACGAGGAAGCCAAGCTGCGGGACCCGGTCGGGCGGCAGAAGAGACACGGCCAGATCCTGTTCACCATGGACCGACCAGCCACGATCGGCGCGTTGCCGATCGGTGTCGCGCAGGCCGACAAAGTGCTCGTGGGTTCGGGCGGGCTTCACCATATGCCGGATCGCGGACCTCCACACTGCTGAAGCGAAGACCGACGCCCGGGATGGGGCCATCGTCGCGTAAACGGCTGGCCCTGCCATACGCTTGCGGTCCATCCAACTCGCCGCCTACGCCGGACTCGCCCCAGTAACCCGGCTCTCCGGTACATCCATCCATGGCTATCACCCATCCCGTCGAAAAGAGGATCCTCAAATGGGCCTTGTTTTTCTCTGCGCTCACCGCGCATCGAGATCCGGTCTGACGGACCTACGACCATCGCAAGGTCGCCCAAGGCAATAACACAACCACGCCCTCGTCTCCCTCGCCCGACGTCGCTATGACGTCCTTTACGCCATACTCCGCGTCGGCACTTAATAGCTCACGCCGGCCGCTAGCTCGTCGCTCGATGAAAACATAAGGGCGCCCTCCTGAACAGGAGATCTTGATCTAATTCTCTCGGTTGCCCTCGTCGACGCCGGGAGTTGGAATACCGAGCACCTTCAGCTGTTCCCGATACTGTTCCGCACGCAGGTCGCCAGCAGCGAAGCGCTCGTCCAGAATCAAACGGGCTTTGCTCGGCTGCGCGGCTCCCACATCGGGCATCGACGCCGCCTGCTGACCGTTGCGCTGCGCCGAGCCACCACCGGAGCGAACCGCCCAAATAACGAGCAGCACGATGCCTACGATGACCAGTAGCCCAAACGGCCAACCCCACGCCATGTTAATTCCGTTGCCCCACATCATTTTGTCTCCTTCGTTTGTTCGGTTTTGATTGATTGAGAGTCTCCGCGGCTTCCGCTGAGCCCGTCACTTTCAGGTGACGGTGAGTTCTTGGTACATCCCGGCGGCATAGTGGCCTGGCAGGTTGCAGATGACTTCGTACCGTCCCGGTGGGAGGTCGAGGGTCACCCAGCCGGCGCTGCCTGGGGCGATACCGGTACCTTCACCGGCCTTGCACGTGGCGGAGGCCTCGCCAAGGCTGGCGGTTTCGTCGATTTTGTGCTCGCCGGAGATCGACCGGCTACCCGCGACGTGCGAATCCACGAGCGGAAGTATGACGAGCTCGTGGCTGATGCTGCCGTCATTGGTGGCGAGGAAGGATACGGTTCCCGAACTGACGCTCGACCGGTCGAGGCTGAGATTCATGGCACCGCGGTGCATCATTCCGTTCCCGGTGTTGCCACCCATCATCCCGTTGTCGCCGCCCATCATGGAACCCCCCATGTTCCGCAGCGACACGTTCACGACGGTGCCAGCAAGCTGTGGCGTTGCGCAGGACGATCCGGCCGCCGCACCAAAATCCGGCCCCCTGCCGCTCATGGCGCTGACGGCACCGACGGACAGCCCGGTGAGACCGATGATCGTCGCGGCCGCGCCAGCGATCGCGGTAGCGGTGAGTATGCTCCTGCTCATGATGTTTCTCCTCCATCGAGTGGGTTGATGTTCCCCACTCTGCGCGTCCGCTGTGCAGTTCGACTGGCGTGCGTGTGGAGATGGTGTGGAGGTTTGCGGCGACGGAGTCTTCGCCCAAAGGACGCGCGTTAGGGTGAGGTATGCCCACCGTGCTGGTCGTCGAGGACGAGCGTGACATCCGCGACATCCTTCGCCGCTACCTTGAACGAGCCGGCTTCGCGGTGCTCACGGCAACGTCTGGTGTGGAGGCACTGCGCCTCCTGTCCGCGTGCGAGCTGGTGCTCCTCGATCTGGGTCTTCCCGATATCGACGGAACCGACATCCTCCGGGAAATCCACACTCTCGGAACCGTCCCGGTGATCGTCCTCACGGCGCGCAGCACGACGGAGGACCGCATCCAGGGGCTGGAACTCGGTGCAGACGACTATGTGACGAAGCCGTTCAGCCCCCACGAAGTCGTGCTGCGCGTGCAGGCCGTGTTACATCGGTATGGCGGTTCGACGACCACAACGGGGCCGACAAGCTACGGCGGCCGACGGTTGCGAATCGATGACAGTGCCCACCAGGCGTGGCTCGACGGCGCCGCGCTCGACCTGACTCCGACCGAATGGGGACTCCTCGCGGCGGTATCGACCGCTCCTGGGCGGGTCTACTCGCGGTATGAGCTGGTGAATCGGGTGCGCGGCTACGAATACGCCGGGTATGAGCGCACCATCGACTCCCACATCAAGAATCTGCGCCACAAGCTCGGGCCGGGCGGCGCCGACATCATCGAGACGGTCCTCGGCGTCGGTTATCGTCTTGCGCTCCGTCAGGACGAGCCGTCATGAGGATCCTGGGCCTCGGCTCGCTGGGACGCCGGCTCCTGCTCGCATTCGCACTCGTGGCCGTGTCGTCGGTGCTCGTGCTCAGCGTCGCCGCCCTGGTCGGCGTGGATCGAGGCGTGCAGGTCACGCAGCAGGCCGACCGACAGCAGATCGCGGACTCCGCGGCCGCAGCAGCCGCCGATGCTTATCGATCGGCCGGAGACTGGGCGACAGCGGAACTGGGCCGCACCCTCGCAATCGGTGACGCCGCATCCGCCGGGCTCACTGTGGTGGACATGACGGGTACGCCTGTCCAGTCGAGAGATGGAATGATGGGCGGCAACGCCGACGGGCAGGGCATGGGAATGGGGTCGGCTATGGGCCAGACCGTGGCCTCGGCACCGGTCATGGTCGACGGCGCCCAGGTTGGCACGGTTCGGATGACGTTCGGCATGATGGCCGGGACAACCGTGTTCGACGTCACCTGGTCCTGGATCGCCGTCGCCGCCGTCGTCGCCCTCGTGATCGCGCTCGGCGCGAGCTGGTTCGTCACCCGGCTGCTCGTCCGCCCGATCCGGGCCATGACGGATGCCGCCCGGTCGTTCACGACCGGAGACCGGCAGGCTCGGGCCACCGAGCCGGCTCCGGGTGAGCTCGGCGAGCTGGCCTCCGCGTTCAACGGCATGGCCGACGCGGTCGTCCGCTCCGATCGTGATCGGCGCACTCTCACCGCGGACGTGGCCCATGAGTTGCGCACCCCGCTCGCGGCCCTTCAGGCCGGCCTGGAGGAACTGCGTGACGGCCTCGTGGAGCCGACACCCGAAAGCCTCGCGGGGCTGCATGACCAGTCGCTGCGGCTCGGACGCATCGTCGCGGACCTGGCCGAACTGTCGGCGGTCGAGACGGCAGGACTGTCACTGCACCTCGCCGCCGTCGACCTCGCCCAGGTCGCCCGCGCCGCCCTGTCCGAGTGGGAGCCGCGGCTGCGGGCTGCCGGTCTCACCATCATCGCGGAGCCGGTCGGGCCGGCCTGGGTGCGCGCAGACGCCGACCGGATGCACCAGGCCGTCGGCAACCTGCTTGCCAACACCGCCCGCTACTGCCGGCCGGGCGATTACGTGACCGTGACCGTGACGGTCGACGACGGCCGGGCGGTACTGGCTGTCGGCGATACCGGCCCCGGCATCGCCGCCGACGAGCTCCCGCACATCTTCGACCGGCTCTGGCGGGGCCGGGAGGCGGCACACGTGTCCGGCTCGGGTATCGGCCTCGCCCTGGTCCGCGAACTCGTCATCGGGCACGGTGGCACCGTCGATGCGACGTCCGCGCCGGGAACGGGAACGGGAATCACCATTCGGCTGCCGGGAACACGGGCTCCCGGAATCGGGGCCCGATAACCACCGACGTCTCTGTTAACACGGTTCCCTGAGTGAGCTGGCGCGCGTTCTTGAATTTGTGTGACCTAAAGTGGGGCCTAATGTCCCAGAACAACGTAAGCAATCCAACAGTCGATGACGTAGCTCGACTGGCCGGCGTTTCCATCGCGACCGTGTCTCGTGTTCTCAATGGGTCCGCACGCGTCAGTGACGACAGGCTGACGCGGGTTCGCGCCGCGGTTAACGAACTCGGGTTCCGGCCGAACTCAGCAGCCCGTTCCTTGGCAAGCCGCCGTGCCAGCATTGTTGCGGTACTGGCCGGAACCACGTTGGCCTTCGAACAAGCGGAGATCATCCGAGGCATCGAGGAGAGTGCCCGAGAAGCGGGTTACCTCATGAGCCTCACCGCGGTCGGCGATGCCGACGACGACAGCATCGATCAGTCTCTGTCGCTCGTCCTTGACCAGGCAATTGCTGGTGTGATCGTGCTCACCTCCGATGCGGCAGGGGTTGCCACGCTCCACCGAATCCCAGAAGGAATCTTCACGGTCGCTTCGGCAGGATCGCCCGAAACAGTCGTACCGCACGTTCCACTGCATGACTCTGGAGCAGCGGAGGAACTCGTGGCCTACCTCCTGGGGCTCGGTCATACGACGGTGCACTGTGTCGGCGTTCGCGCCTCGCCGAATGAGGACGAACGGATCGTGGGCTGGCGCCGTGCCCTTCGTGCAGCGGGGGCCGCGATTCCGGAGGTCATTCATTCCAGTGAAGAACCGAACTCGGGATGCGCCATTGGACGCCAATTGGCCCGCTCGCCTCACGTCACAGCGGTCTTCTGTGGCAGTGACGTTCTCGCCATGGAAGTCATGCGCGGTCTCGCCGAAGGCGGAAGATCTGTCCCTGCTGAGGTCAGTGTCGTTGGTTTCGGCGACCATCCGCTTTCGGCGTTGTGGTGTCCCGCGCTGACGACAGTGAAACAAGACTTCGCCGGAGTGGGCAATCGCGCTTTCTTGGTACTTGAGGGGTTGATAGCGGGTTCCCTCGGGCGAGGGTTTGCCTCGGACGGTCCGGCTCTTGTCATCCGTGAGAGTGCGGCACCACCCGCCAAGTCGAGCGGTGCCGCACCGGTCTGATATCACGCGATCACTCTGATGCTGCGCTGGCCATCAGGCGTGGGTAGTCGACCGCTCCGCTGCCGTACTCGTGGAGCGAGAGGGGTCAATGGCCACGTCAAGCCCGCGGAATCCGCGGAGCCGGAGGCTGTTGCTGACCACGAAGATCGAGGACAGCGCCATTGCGGCGCCGGCGATCAGGGGGTTGAGCAGGCCGAGCATGGCGAGCGGGATCGCGGCCACGTTGTAGGCGAAGGCCCAGAACAGGTTCGCCTTGATCGTGGCGAGCGTGCGCCGGGACAGCCGGATGGCATCCGCTGCCGCGACGAGGTCGCTGCGGATGAGGGTGAGGTCGCTCGCCTCGATCGCGACGTCGGTGCCGGTGCCCATGGCGATGCCGAGGTCGGCGGTGGCGAGCGCGACGGCGTCGTTCACGCCGTCGCCGACCATGGCAACGACCCGGCCCTGCGCCTGGAGCGCACGGATGACCTCGGCCTTCTCAGCGGGGAGAACCCCGGCGCGCACGTCGTCGATGCCAACCAGGGTGCCGACGCTGCGGGCGACGGTCGCGTTGTCCCCGGTCAGGAGCACCGGGGTCAGGCCCAGGCGGCGGAACTCGGTGATCGCGGCGGCGCTCGTGTCCTTGACGGTGTCTGCAACGGCGAGGATGCCGCGGGCCACCCCGTCCCAGGCCACGGCGACACTCGTCTGACCTTGATTCTCACAGGCGGCCAGAGCGTTAGCCAGTTCGGGCGGGAAAGCGATGGCGGCGTGGTCGGTCAGCCACTGCGGGCGGCCGACCAAGACAATCCGGCCGTCGACGACAGCTTGCACACCGAGGCCGTCTGCGGATTGGAACGATTCCGCCGTGGGAAGTACGGCGATCCGGTCACGCGCGCCGGAAACGATGGCGCGGGCGACCGGGTGTTCGGAGCCCGCTTCTGCGGCGGCCGCGAAGCCGAGAAGCTCAACTTCACTGAGGGCGCCGATGGGTACGACCGCGACGAGGGTCATTTGCCCGGTGGTCACGGTGCCCGTCTTGTCGAGCACGATCGTGTCGACGCGCCGGGTGGACTCCAGGACCTGCGGGCCTTTGATCAGGATGCCGAGCTGCGCGCCACGGCCGGTGCCGACGAGCAGGGCCGTCGGGGTGGCCAGCCCGAGCGCGCACGGGCAGGCGATGATCAGGGTCGCGACGGCGGCGGTGAAGGCGACGACCGGTCCGGCGCCCAGGCTCAGCCAGACCACGAGGGTGCCCAGGGCGAGGGCGATCACGATGGGCACAAACACTGCGGATACCCGATCCGCCAGACGTTGGACATCCGCTTTGCCGGTCTGGGCCTGCTCGACGAGGCGCCCGAGTTGGGCGAGCTCGGTGTCGGCGCCGATCCGGGTAGCCCGGACGACGAGCCTGCCGCCCGAGTTGAGAGTCGCCCCGACAACGACGGCGCCCGGACCGACTTCGACCGGAACCGCTTCGCCGGTGAGCATGCTCGCGTCGATCGCCGACACGCCCTCGACCACGACACCATCCGTTGAAATCTTCTCGCCCGGGCGCACCACGAACAGGTCACCGACGACGAGCGAGGAGGTCGGCACGATGGTTTCGACGCCGTCGCGGAGGAGTGCGGTTTCCTTGCTTCCCAGCTCGAGCAGCGCACGTAGTGCCGCGCCGGATCGTTTTTTGGCGCGTGCTTCGAAGTAGCGTCCAGCAAGGATGAAGACGGTGACCGCGGATGCGACCTCGAGGTAGATCTCGCTCGCGCCACCATCAGCTCTGGCCGTGAAGCTGAATGCCATGGTCATACCGGGCATGCCCGCCGTACCGAAGAAAAGCGCGAAGAGCGACCAGCCTAGGGCGGCCAACACACCGATGCTGATGAGCGTGTCCATAGTGGCCGCACCGTGCCGAAAGTTCGTCCAGGCGGCCCGGTGGAACGGCCAGGCACCCCAGACGGCGACGGGTGCAGCCAGAGTCAGGGCGAGCCATTGCCAGTTGATGAACTGCAGCGGCGGAATTGCCGACATCGCGACGACCGGCGCTGCCAGAATCGCGGAAACGATCAGTCGTTGGCGGAGACTGGCGACGTCTCGGTCTTGCTGGCTCGGGGCCTCGTCGGCAACTGCCTCCGGCGGTTTCGGACGCTCGGCCGTGTATCCGGTTTCTTCGATCACGGCGATCGCCTGAGCGACAGTCGTGCCCTCCGGCACAAAGACGCTGGCCTTCTCGGTCGCATAGTTCACCGTGGCCTCGACCCCGGGCATGCGGTTGAGCTTCTTCTCAATGCGCGCAGCACACGAGGTGCACGTCATCCCGCCAACAAGAAGGTCGACGTGTTCGCCGCCCATCCGGACGCCGCTCATCAGGACTCAGCGACCAACTCGTAGCCGGCCTCGTCGATGGCCGCGGCGACAGCCGTGCGATCGAGCGGGGCGCCGGTAACAGTGACGAGGGAGACTCCGCCGGGGACGAGGTCAACGTTCACATCCTCAGGGCGAGCCAACTTGCCGATTTCCTTCGTCACGCTGGCCACACAGTGTGAGCACGTCATTCCCAGCACCCGAAAGGTGTTCGTCGCCCCGTCGGCCGGAGCGGCGGCCTGATTGGCCCTGGACTGAGTGTGTGTCCCGCAGGCGCAGGAGGCGTCGGTCAGGCCCAGGTCGTTTACTGTGGTTTCGCTCATGAGTGATACGTCCTTTCGGTTACCCCAACGGGGTATATTCCCACTATACCCCTTGGGGGTACCAAAATGCCACCGGGTCCGGTACGCGCGACGATTACGAACGCACTAGGCGGGCGATGGCGTCGTAGGCTTCCTTGATTTTGGCCTCTGCCTCGTCTCCACCGCGCACCGCGGCGTCGAGCACACAATGGTTGAGGTGGTCGTTGAGGAGTCCGAGAGCCACTGACTGCAGCGCGCTGGTCATCGCAGACACTTGGGTGAGGATGTCGATGCAGTATTTCTCGTCAGTGACCATGCCTTGGAGCCCGCGGGCTTGGCCCTCGATTCGACGCAGCCGCTTCAGATAGTCGTCCTTGTTGGAGATGTAGCCGTGCGGTCCGCTATGGAGCTCCGCACCCGCAGGTGTTGCGCTCACGTTTGTCATGGCTGGTTTACCCTTCCTTCGCACGATCGTTCATACCCCCCTATGGTACAGGACGTTGGATCCCCAATACGGGTCTCAGAGCGTCGGGCATGACGACCGTGGACACAGCCCAGAAGATCGCTGATGCCGCCTCACACCTGGCGATCGCCGCGGTCAGGGATGGCTTGCGAGTGCACTGCGCGCACGGGCCGTGAGCATGCGACTTTGGAGACAAACCCGCGCACCTGCCTGCGCGCCACACCATACGACGCATCGCTGATTTTCGATCTCAGGCTCAGGATGCGGCTTGTCGGCCTGCCGCAGGAGATCCGATGACCGGGGGCTTTCCAGTCTGGGCCCGAACCCTTTGCATGATCCTGTGACCGAGCGGCACTAGCCTAGCGACACGGCAGACCTTCAAAGCGGCGCAAGTGTTCACTGTCCATAACCGCATGGGACTGTCTATGTCCAACACTAAGGAATTGAAATGGCGGCCTTGAGAGAATTCACGAAGACCAACCTGAATAAACAGGGATTTGGAGGTCTCGATGATGACGCCAAGTCCTGTTACGCAGGGCCCCTACGATTCACTCCGGCAGTAGGCACCGTCCTAATCCTTGTCGGATTGGCTCTACAGTCGCCTATCTTTCTTGGAGTGGGGGCAATCGTTCCCCTCACCGGGGCGTTATTCCCTCGTGGCATGATTCTCGATTTGGTTTACAACTTGGGCGTACGCCACATGTTTCGCGCGCCCCCGCTTCCCCCCACGCCGCGTCCCCGGCAGTTTTCCTACCTCCTGTCCACCGTGCTCATTGCCGGTTCAGCCTTGTCCTTCTACTACGGAGTGTCAGCGTTGGGATTCGTCCTGGGAGGAGCGGTCGCTCTGGGAGGCACGATACTCACCACCACTCATTGGTGCCTCGGATCGTGGTTCTACAGACTTCTTTTCCCCCACGCAGCGACAAGGTAACCGGCGGGAACGCGTTCACAAGGCCATTATCCACAGCTTGAACACTCCCCGGACAGCCACCACCACCAACACCTATCAGCCTGAATTCTCCTGCGGCTGCCGCCCGGCTCAGGAAGTTGCCAGCTGGCTGCGAGTTCTCCGCGTACGCTAGGGGGGTATGTGCTGGCTTTTCGCCGGCGACGCGGACACGGGAGAGGAGAGTCGCGCATGTCTCGACGCTCCGGTACTTCCGGTTCCCGACCACGCGCTCTGAGTCGTGCCCTCGCCGTTTCGCTGGCCCTCGTTGGCGTGCTGGTTAGCCTGCTCGCCTTGCATTCGATGCTCGACGCCCATGACGGTGTTCAGGGAGCGGTCGCCGGAGTCACTCAATTCTCGGCGCAGAATGGCGAGACCCCGGCCGTTGCGGACAACGTCTTAGCGACGTCGGAGGATCGGGTCGGCCCGCTGTCGGCGCTCAATACCTGCGGCACGGACTGCGCAGTGGGGTGCGCTCTGATGGCGGCAGGGTGCATCGTGCTGATCACGGTGGTCGCCATCGTCCTCCTTCTTCGGCGCCCTGCTCTCTTTCAGACGCTCAAGGACGGTGGCGGTGGCCTTGTCCGCGTCGTCGCCGAGATCCGCAATCATGTGTACTTTCCCTCACTGACACTTTTGTCGATTAGCCGTATCTGATCACGGTCATTGGCGGGGATATTGGTCTCCGTTCGCCTTCGGCGACGATCCGCACTGCTGTGTGCGTACACCCGGATCACGTCCCGATTGACCCGTCACTGTCACGGGTCCGGTCCCTCGAACCCTGAGCGGACCCCACATCGTTGGTCTTCACATGCTCCCCGCCTTCGGCGAGATTTCGGACACGTCTTATGCATTCCTCAGCGTCCCCGCGCTCCCACACCCATCGTGCTCGAGTTCACGACTCGGGCCGTCCAACCGCCTTCGGTGCGCCGGCTGAGCCGGGTACCCGCCGCGCTCGTCGCGAGTCGGAGCGTCCGCGCCGGGCTGCACCGCCGAGACAATCCACGGCTCCCAGGCGCCCGCACCCGTCCCTTCGACACCGAGTCGTAGCCTGGTCAGCGCTCCTCGCTGTTACCCTTCTTGCGGTCACGACGTCTCTGCCGGCGGTGGCGGTCTCAACGGAGGCGTCGACCACGGTGCCCTTTGTTCCCAGTGCTGCACGGCAGGGTGTTCAGTACTCGGAAGTCAGCAGCACTGTCGCAGCCGGCGTGATCACGCGCGACGGTTACTCGGTTCAAGTCATACCCAAAGTCGTCCCTAAGAAATCGTCGAGCGCCGGGCTCTCGGTGCGGTCGCTTGGCGGCCGCGATACCGGCCAGCTCCTCGGTCAGGCGTGGGCGCTCCCCGTGGCCGGATTCATCAGCGACCCTTTCGGACCGCGACTGGATCGACCCGTCGAAGGCGTCGGGCTTTTCCACGAGGGAACCGACCTGGCCGCCTCGTGCGGCACCCCGGTCGTCGCCGCCACCGGTGGCACCGTCGTGTTCGCTGCTTCGAATGGCAGCTACGGGAATTGGATTGTCATCGACCACGGAAACGGCGTCCAAACCGGATACGCCCACAACAGCAAAATGCTCGTCAGTGTCGGACAAAACGTCACCGCGGGCGAAACCATCTCCCTAGTGGGCACTACCGGTGCGTCCAGCGGCTGCCACCTCCACTTCGAAACCCACGTCGATGGCACCCAGATCGACCCGGTGCCGTTCATGAGCGCGCGAGGAGTCACTCTTGGTTGACTCGGCCGCACGTCGAGGTGGTCGCCTGGCTTCTCGTGAACCCGCGGCTCAGAGTCGCTCTTCCAAGCCGGGCCGCCCGACATGGGTCGCGGTCCTGACGGCACTGGTCCTTATTGCCTTCACGGGCATTCCGGCGCCAGCCCAAGCAACCGAGTACCCATCGTGGGGAGACGTCCAGAACGCCCGAAATAGTGAAACCGCCAAGCAAGCCCAGATCACTCAGCTCACGGATCTTATCTCGGCGTTGAACACGCAAGTAGAGACCGCGAAATTACTTCAGGCCCAGCGCAGCAGCGAGTTCGAGGCTGCCCAGGGAGCGTTCGACCAGGCGAACTACCGTGCCGGCCAGCTCCAGGGACAGGCCGACGACGCCACTCAGCGCGCCGACGCCTCCAAAAAACAGGCGGGGCGGCTGGCATCGTCCTTGTCCCGTTCCGGTGGCGCCGACCTGAGCCTGACGCTCCTCCTCAATAGTGGGAAAGCGGACGAGTTGTTGTCAGAATTGGCCCGGATGGGCAAACTCACCGAGCAAACCGACGGGATCTACAAGAAGGCGGCCAGCGAGAGGAATTCCGCGCAAGCCTTGACCGACCAGGCCACCGTGGCCAAGAGCATTCTCGCTAGCCTCTCCGAAAAGGCCCAGACGGCCCTGGTAGAAGCCACGGCGGCCGACGCCGCACTGCAGGCGAAACTTGCTGAACAGCAAGACAATGCGACCACGATGGCGGCTCAACTCGTGGTTTTACAAGAAAACCGTCAGGCGACCGAAGCGGACTTCACCAAGGGCGAACAAGCCCGGGCTGCGGCTGCGGCAGCGGCGGCAGCGGCAGCAGCCGAGGCGGCAGCCGCTAGCGCCGCTGCGAACGCGAAAGCACATGGCAGTGGGACCGGCAGCGGGCGCGATTCGGGGCAGCTGAGCGCTCAGGGCTGGGCTCTTCCCGTCTCCGGTTGGATCAGCGACCCCTTTGGACCCCGACCGAATAAGCCGGTGGCCGGGGTTGGCCCCTTTCACTACGGAACCGACCTGGCAGCAGCGTGTGGCCGATCTGTGCGTGCGGCGACGGGCGGGACCGTCGTGTACGCCGGGTACCTCGGTTCCTACGGCAATTGGATCCTGATCGATCACGGCAACGGCGTTCAAACCGGCTACGCCCACAACAGCGTTCTCCACGTCAGCGTCGGCCAGAGCGTCGGCGCCGGCGAAGTGATCTCTGACGTGGGCACGACCGGCGCGTCAAGTGGCTGCCATCTCCATTTCGAAGTTCGCGTCGATGGCGCACGCATTGATCCGCAACCCTTCATGAGCGCGCGAGGCGTGACCCTGGGCTAACACTTCCCGAGCCTCCCGCACCTATCTGTTTCGAATGTTCCCCGCGCACCATCACCACCCCGAGAAAGCCGAACGAGTCCATGATTCTCTTCGCCAGCATCCCCAGCCCCGACATCAGTTTCTTCAGCATTGGTCCGCTCCGGATCCACTTCTATGCCCTGTTCATCCTCGCCGGGATCGCGGCCGCGGTGTGGCTGACGTCCCGGCGCCTCACCCGACGCGGAGGCGAGCCCGGCCTCGTGCTGGATATCGCGCTGTGGACGGTGCCCCTCGGCATCGTGGGCGGCCGTCTGTACCATGTCGTGACTCATCCGGGAGACTATTTCTTTCCCGGCGCCGACCTCTGGAAAGCTCTCTACGTGTGGGAGGGGGGCCTGGCC
>NZ_JASJXJ010000085.1:0-16117 GCF_035018685.1 Cryobacterium sp. RTC2.1 | reverse complement strand
GGGCGACACTGCGTTAATCGGCGGATGCCGTCGGCCGGCGGCATCCCCGCGCCCGCGACTGAATTAGTATGCTCCTCCACTCATTGGAACGCTATGCTAATGAGATGGATTCCCCCGGAAGGACGCGGCCGAGCCGTCGATCGGCGCAAAGCGAGGCGACCAGGACGGTCATCCTCGACGCGGCCGAGCGCCTCATGCTCGAGCGCGGGTACATCGCGGCATCCATCGCGGCGATCGCCGCGGAGGCCGGTGTCGCGGTGCAGACCATCTACAATTCCGTGGGCCTCAAGGCCGACGTGCTTGCGGCGGTACTCGAGCGTGGTGCCACGGAGCCGTCGGGCAGTGGGGAGTCCGCGCTCCAGGATCCGGTTGCGTCACCCCGGGAGGCGAGCGGACCGCGCTCGGCGACCGACATCATCCGCCTCCTCGTCGACTGGTGCGTCGAGACGAACGTGCGCACCGCCGCCCTGCGGAGGGTCGTCGCGCAGGCCGCGGGGGTCGATGCCGACGTGGCGCGTCTCGAGCTGCGCCAGTCCGCACGGTTGCTGCACAACTTCAGCGAGACGGCAACGGCGTTGCGCGACCGCCATGCGTTGCGCAGCGGCCTCAGCGACCACGAGGCGGCCGCGGCGATCTGGGCGCTCGCCCACCCGCAGGTCTACCGCTCCCTCGTGCTCGATCTGGACTGGTCCCTCGGGGCCTACCGGGAGTGGCTCGGGAACACGCTCCGGGCCACACTTTTCTGAGCGTCCCTCCCCGTCGCCGCGCGAGAATATACTAGATAGCTGGCCCGGTCGGGCCGAACCCCTCCCACGAACCTTCCGAACGGACTATTGCTGTGCTCAGTGTGCAAAACCTCGAAATCAGAGTCGGGGCGCGCGTGCTCATGGAAGACGTCAGTTTCCGCGTCTCCGCCGGCGACAAGATCGGCCTCGTCGGCCGCAACGGTGCGGGAAAGACGACCCTCACGAAGACGCTCGCGGGCGAGACGATGCCGACCCACGGCCAGATCGACCGCTCCGGCCAGATCGGCTACCTTCCGCAGGACCCGCGCTCCGGTGAACCGACCATGCTCGCGCGCACCCGTATCCTCGACGCCCGCGGCCTCGGCACGATCTCCCTCGGCCTCTACCAGGCCGGCCTCGACATGGGCAGCGACGACCCCAAGGTCGCCGCGAAGGCCATGAAGGTCTACGGCAACCTCACCGACCAGTTCAACGCCCTCGGCGGCTACGCAGCGGAGGCGGAGGCGGCCTCGATCGCGAGCAACCTGAACCTCCCGGACCGGATCCTCGACCAGGAGCTGCAGACCCTCTCCGGCGGCCAGCGCCGCCGCATCGAGCTCGCCCGCATCCTGTTCTCCGCCGCGGAGACGATGATCCTCGACGAACCGACCAACCACCTCGATGCCGATTCCGTCGTCTGGCTGCGCGAGTTCGTCAAGAACTACCGCGGCGGCGTCATCATCATCTCCCACGACATCGAACTCGTCGGCGAGACCGTCAACCGGGTGTTCTATCTCGATGCCAACCGCATGGTCATCGACATCTACAACATGAACTGGAAGAACTACCAGCGCCAGCGCCTCGCAGACGCCGACCGTCGTAAGAAGGAACGCGCCAACGCCGAGAAGAAGGCGTCCACCCTGCAGCTGCAGGCCGCAAAGTTCGGCGCCAAGGCGAGCAAGGCGGCAGCGGCCCACCAGATGGTCGCCCGGGCTGAGAAGCTGCTCTCCGGACTCGACGCCGTGCGCGCCGTCGACCGCGTGGCCAAGCTGCGCTTCCCCGTGCCGGCCCCGTGCGGCCGCACCCCGCTGATGGCGAACGACCTCTCGAAGAGCTACGGTTCCCTCGAGATCTTCGCAGCTGTCGACCTCGCGATCGACCGCGGGTCCAAGGTCGTCATCCTCGGCCTCAACGGTGCGGGCAAGACCACGCTTCTGCGGATGCTCGCGGGCGTCGACAAGCCGGACACCGGCACGATCGTCCCCGGCCACGGTCTCCGCATCGGGTACTACGCGCAGGAACACGAGACCATCGACGTCAAGCGCAGCGTTCTGCAGAACATGGTGTCCTCGTCGCCGAACATCACCGAAATGGAAGCCCGCCGGGTCCTCGGCTCGTTCCTGTTCACCGGTGACGATTCCGACAAGCCGGCCGGGGTTCTTTCCGGTGGAGAGAAGACCAGGCTTGCCCTCGCGATGATCGTGGTCTCCGGCGCCAACGTGTTACTCCTCGACGAACCGACGAACAACCTCGACCCCGCGAGCCGTGACGAGATCCTCGACGCGCTCGCGCACTACGAGGGTGCCGTCGTTCTGGTCAGCCACGACGAGGGCGCCGTCGAGGCGCTCAACCCGGAACGCGTGCTGATTATGCCGGAGGGCACAGAGGACCACTGGAACAAGGACTACCTCGACCTGATCATGCTCGCCTAGCTTCCGCTATCGGTCGGTGCGTACTGTCTGTCAGTGCGTGCTGTCGATGAGGTCGTCTTCGACCTCTGCGTCCGTACGCGGCTTGGCGGCCGCACGGCGGGCGCGTTCCTCTGCGCGCGCGCGCTCTTCGGGGTCGTCCGCGTTGAGAGAGCGGAATTCCTGCCGCACCGCCCAGCCGAGCCCGATGAAGCCGAGCAGGGCGAACAGCATCCACTGGAACGCGTACGACAGGTGCGAGCCTTCGTCCGCGACCGGCCTGGTCACGCCGGCCGGCCGGGTGGCCGGCGCGGGATCCTCGGAGGCCATCAGGCCGTATGCCGCGGTGTACGTGGGTGCGCCGACCCGGTCGGCGACGTCGGCGAGGTGGATCGTGGCGATCTGGTTCCCGCTCGCCGTGCGCCCGGGAAGGGTCGGTTCTCCGGCCTTGAGCCTGGCGATGACCGTGACTTCACCCGTCGGCGCTGCGGGAACCGGGCCGGGGGCCTCCGCCGTCTCGCCGGTGGGGACCCAGCCACGATCGACGACGAAGACCGTGCCGTCAGCGAGGAGCAGCGGCGTGAGCACCTCGAAGCCCGGGTGCACGTTCAACGGGCGATTCCGCACGATCAGCTCATCGGCGACGAGGTACGTTCCCGTCATCGTCACCGGCAGCCACTTCTGTGACTCGTTGAAGGAATCGAGAGTGGGAAGTGCTTCGGTCAGGCTCACCGGGATGTGGTCGTAGTTCGCGTCGACCTTGTTGATCTCGACGAGGGCCTCGTTGCGCCTGGCGAACTGCCACATACCGAGGCCGGCGCAGGCGGCGCCGAAGATGATGGTGAGCACGAGGTATCCGGCCCACCTGCGGGTGAAGGCGAACTTCCAGCCGGTCACGACGGGTCCGTCCCTGCGGCCGGGCGGCCCGGTATTGTTTCCGGTGCAGCTTCGAGCGCGAAGACGGCCACCGGAAAGTCCCTGGCACCCAGGAATTCCCGCAGATACTCGACATGCTCCGGGCAGGCGAGCCAGGTCTTGACCCGGTCAGCGGTATGGATACGCGGGTTGCGCCAGTCGATGCGCCACTGCGCGTCCTCCCGGCAGCCGGCCCTCGAACAACGCGGTACGTCGAGGTCGTCGTCGAAACCGATCATTCGTCCGTACCCGGGCCGCGGGACGGGTCGTGAGTCGGCGCCGGCCGGTCGGAGGCTTGCCCGGGTGGCGACTGGGCGGCCGACGAGGATTCAGGACTGGTCGAGGACTGACCGCGGTAGAGCTGAACGGCTCCCGGGCGGACGACGGCGGTTCCCGCGCCGTTTCCGTGGACGTTTGCGACGATGACCGCGAAATAGGGGAGCAGGATCGCTCCGGCGGCGCAGACCAGGAGCCACCAGCCGTGCACGAAGAGCATCAGGACGATGCACACCATCCGGATGCCCATGGTCACCGAGTATTTGATCATCCGGGCGCGTCGCTCGGCCTCCGGAGACGGAGGCAGGGACGTGATCGACTGCTGTTTCATACTCTCATCGCTTCGGTCAACCGGTGGAGATTTTGCCTGATAAGCCTACGTCTCGCCCGGTCTGTGGGATGACACCGTAAACTGGAATATACGTGCGTACGGCTGGTCGTTCGCTGGGAATAGATTGGAACCGTATGCCCTCCGTCAGGACCGTTCTCGTGACCGGGGGCAACCGTGGGATCGGCTTTGCCATCGCCGAAGAATTCGTGCGCCAGGGCCATCGCGTCGCGGTCACGGCCCGCTCCGGGTCCGGCCCAGAGGGCAGCCTCACGGTACGTGCCGACGTCACCGACGCCGCATCGATCGACGCCGCGTTCACCGAGATCGAAGCGTCCCTCGGACCGGTTGAAGTGGTCGTGGCCAACGCCGGCATCACCAAAGACACCCTTCTGATGCGGATGACGGAAGACGACTTCACCTCCGTCATCGACACGAACCTGAGCGGTGCCTTCCGCGTCGTCAAGCGCGCATCCAAGGGCATGCTCAAGGCCAGGTTCGGCCGGATCGTGCTCATCTCGAGCGTGGTCGGCCTCTACGGTTCCGCCGGGCAGGTCAACTACTCCGCCTCCAAGAGCGGGCTCGTCGGGCTCGCCCGCTCGGTCACCCGCGAGCTCGGCGCCCGCGGCATCACTGCGAACGTCGTCGCACCCGGCTTCATCGAGACCGAGATGACCGCGGAGCTTTCCGAGGCCGTCCAGGCCGAATACAAGAAGAACATCCCGGCAGGACGCTTCGCTTCCCCCGCCGAGGTCGCCAAGGTCGTCACGTGGCTCGCGGGCGACGACGCCGGTTACATCTCCGGCGCCGTGATCCCGGTCGACGGCGGACTCGGAATGGGTCACTGACCTCCGCCATGAGACCGACAATGACGGCGACAATGCGGGCGGTTGTCGTCGACGGGCCTGGTGACCCCGGTGTTCTGCGCGTCCGTGACGTGCCGATGCCGACGCCGCGACCCGGATGGGTGCTGATCCGGGTTGAGGCCTTCGGGCTCAACCGGTCCGAACTCCACTTCCGTTCCGGTGTCGCGTCGACCGGCTCGTTTCCGCGCATTCCTGGGATCGAAGCGGTCGGAACGATAGCGGATGCCCCGGGTGGGGAGTATCCCGTCGGCGCCCAGGTGGCCGCGATGATGGGCGGCATGGGCCGCTCCTTCGACGGCGGTTACGCCGAATACGTGTCGGTGCCGGCCGCGATCGTCGTGCCCTTCACCAGCGGACTCGGCTGGGACGTGCTCGGTGCCGTGCCCGAGATGCTGCAGACCGCGGCGGGGTCGCTGCGTGTCGGGCTGCAGGCCGCCGACGGCCAGAGCCTGCTCATCCGCGGCGGAACGTCCTCTGTCGGCCTCGCGCTGGCCACCCTCGGCGCGCTGCGCGGGATGCGGGTGCTTTCGACCACGCGGAATCCCTCGAGCGTCGGCCTGCTCGAGGCTGCAGGCGCCGACCACGTCATCATCGACGATGGCGAGGTCGCGCGCCGGGTGCGGGAGATCGTGCCTGGCGGTGTCGACGGAGCCGTCGAGCTCGTCGGCGTCAACGTCCTGCGCGACACCCTCCGAGCGGTGCGAGCCGGAGGCACCGTCTGCTTCACCGGGATGCTCTCCGACACCTGGACGATCGACGAGTTCTACCCGATGGACTGGCTTCCCAACGGAGTGCGCCTCACCGCGTATTCCGGAGAGGCCGCAGACCTGACATCAGCGGAGTTGCAGGCCTTCCTCGACGCCGTCGCAGCCGGTCACGCGCGCGTCCCGCTCGGCCGTGTCTACAGGCTCGATGAGATCGTGCAGGCCCACCGCGACATGGAGGCCGGTACCGCCGGCGGAAAACTCGTCGTCCTTCCGCGCTGAACTCCCCGACTGAGGTCGGACGGATCGTCACACCGCTGGCGAACGGCGCCGGTCACATGCACAGCGTCCGCCAGGGGTCGGTACCCTCGTTTCCAGGTGTGAAACTCGGAATGAGAAGCCTGAAATTATGTGAGTAAGTCTCGCATTCGTGTTCGATTCGGGGTAGAATCGGGGTATGGCAGGAGCTTCCGATCCCCAGTCACACACCCCGCAGACACCCGGTTCCGGGGTCGCGGGAGATCAGCCCATCGCAGGTGTCGAGTCGGCCCATCCGGTTGCGGTTGTCGAGGGTTTCGAGGGCGCGGAGGGCGCGGAGGGCGCGGAGGGTCTGGCCGGGTCGGTGCCGTCGGTGCATGCGGATGCTGTCGCCCGTCTCGCCGAGGCCCAGGCGGTTCTCGCCGAGGCCCTGGCCGCGATCCCGGTCGGGCTGCTCAGCGACACAGAAGCGGTCACGGCGCTGAGCACCGTGGAGGCGATCGGGCGGACAGCGGACGCGGCCAGGGTGAGCACGGCGACGGATGTGGACCGGCGGGCCCGGGTCCTCGGCCGCGAGGGCCTGGCCTGGCGGATGGGCTGCACGGGCCCGTGGGATGTCCTCACCCGGGTGACACGGGTGTCGGCCCGGGAGGTCAAGCGCCGCACGAAGCTCGGCGACGCGGTGTTGCCGCGGCCGTGCGGCGGGAGCAGCTGGTTGCCGCCCTTGTTCCCGACCGTTGGAGCCGCCCTGGCAGCGGGGGAGATCGGGGTGGAGACGGCGGAGTTGATCGTGGCGGGGTTGCAGGTGATCAGCCACCGGGTGGCCCCGGATGACCTGTTGACGGCGGAGCGGGCCCTGGTCGCGTCCGCGGCCGGGCTGATCACCCCGGAGACCGAGAACCTGGCCGGGGCAGGTGTCCCGGTGACCACGGACCTGATCCGGGGCATGGTCGCGCAGTGGCAGGCAGCCCTGGACCCCGACGGGGTCCTCCCGACCGAGGACCTGTTCGAGGCGAAATCGAACATCGGCTTCGGCCAACTCAAGAACGGGTTGTATCCGGTGAAGGGCGGAGTCACGCCGGAACTGTTCGGGATCATGAACACGATGTTCGACGCCTTCCTCAGCTTCCACGCCCGGCCCGCGTTCCCCACCGCGGAGGAGCAGGCCCTCATGGACTCCGGACAGATGATCCCCGGCGCCGAGACCGCGGGCACCGACAGTGACGTCGGTACGGGCCCGGAGCTCATGGTGATCGAGGCCGAGCTGCGGGAGCGGCGCGCGGACACCCGCACGAGTGGGGAGAAACGCGCGGACATCCTCCGGGCCCTGTTCGAACACGCCGCCCGCGACGAGGACACGCCCAGCATGGGCGGATCCGCCCCGACGGTGATGGTGCACGTGAACGCGGCCGACCTCACCTCCGGGATCGGCGTCGGCTGGATCGACGGGGTTGAGGCCCCGGTATCGCTGAAGACGGTGCACCAGCGCATCTGTGACGGCGGCTTCCAAGGGGTCCTCTTCGGGGAAAACAACCAGGTCCTCAAGCTCGGTCCGGAACGACGGTACTTCAACCGGGCGCAACGCCGGGCGATCACCGCCCGCGACGGCGGCTGCATCATCCCCGGGTGCAAAGCCCCGGCTCACTGGGCCGAAGTACACCACGTGAAGCCCTGGGCGCAGGACGGACCGACCAACGTCGACAACGGTGTCCTACTGTGCTGGTTCCATCACCACAGCATCGACACCTCTGGGTGGGAGATCCGGATGGTGAAGGGCTCACCGCAGGTGCGGGCGCCTGGGTTGATCGACCCGCAACGACTCTGGCGGCCACCGAACAGGCACCGCGCACACCAGGTCCTCACCGGACCACCCAACCGCGACTGACCGAGGCCGAACCCGCCTCACCGTCGTCTTCCCTGACGCGCCGTTCCGGTTCGTCGGGGGCTCGACCCGACGCCGCTCAGGCGGCGTTGAGAACGTTGACGAGCGCTGGGATCGCCGGAATCAACTGGTCGAGATTCGACTCGGCCGAAATGTCCGTCGATAGCTGCAGCCAGTTGACTCCGTCGAAAACGTCGAAGGTATAGCCGCCAGCTTCATTCGGAATCCGGATCACGCCGTCGACCCCGGGAATTGACACCTTCTCGGCGCCGGTCGTCCGCGCGATGTCCTCCTGCGCCCAGGCCCCACCGGGCAACGCGATGACGCTGAAGGATCCAATCTGGCCTTCTGGTATCGGCGACTGCGACCAGCCGCATGCGAATGCGCCTGTGCTCGTTTTGGCCGCGAAACGTCCCTCTGAGCCCTCGGTACCCTCTGAGTCATTGGACCTGACCGCGAGTCCGGGGCTGGAGACAGCGTGCGTGATGTCTGCAGCGGTCGATAGTGCTGCGCAATCCTCGCGCTCCCAGGCGCCGATGGGCGTTGCCGCCACCTCCGGGGTGCCCGCCGCCAATGCGCGACCCGAGAACGTCGCGACAAGCTTTGTCGCTGCGTTACGGGCGTCCTCGTTAACGGTTCCGACTGCCGTATAGACGTCAGCGCTGAGCCAATATCCAGCCACAGTAGCGCTGATGCGGCAGGCCCCCGACTCCGCAGAATCAGCCACGTCGGCTCCATAGCAGGCGATCTGGTCCACCGTGTCGGTCGGTACCGATGCAGCGGCCACCACCACGGCACTGAGATAGGCCGACGTGGGGCTCTCCTCCACGGACCATTGGCAGTCGATGCCACCACGCGCGGGCACCACGGCATAGTAGGGATTCTCCGCAAGTGAGCTCGCCCTGGCCGCCGCCCAACTGGTCACGTGCGTACCAACCGCCGCGGCCACCTCGTCCACAGTGAGGACTGCGGCGCAATCGCCGCCGAAGACAGCGGCCGGGCGGGTCTGCCCGGCCGACGCGGTCGCAGGCGTCGGAGTCTCGGTCGCCAGGTCCGTCGCCGAAACGGAGGCGGGCGAGGCTGGGGCTGGGCCCGTGCAGCCGGCGAGCAGAACCAACCCTGTCAAAGCCACAACACAAGCGGCCGAACGTGAACGAGCGCGCATGTCCATCTCCCCACAATCGCAGCGCCGCAGCGCCCCCGCTTCGAAACCGAGTACAACTGATGTGCTCCGAAGTCCCATTTTCAATCCTAGTGACCGCAGTGCGGCAACGGATAGGCAGGTCAGAGCCGAGAATCAGACTCTACTCCGTGGCAAGAGGAAGACCTGGGACGGCAGGTCGGCCCCGCGGACGCGTTCGGCGCATCCACCTACACCCTGGCTTGCACAGGGTCCACTCCTGAATTCGGAGCAGGCTAGCGGCCCGCGAAGAGCCGGGACAGGAAGCCACCGGACGCCTGTTCGTTCTCGTGCCCGGGGCAGCGCTGCGACTTCGGCACTCCGCGCATGACCTGGTCGACATGTTGGCCACAGCCGGCCCAGGTGGTCTTCCCGCAGGTCTTACAGGTCTTGGCGTGGCACATCGGCAGCTCCTTCGTGGGTGAAAGCACTCACTATACCCCCATGGGTATTGAGAGTGCACGGTCCGCGGTATCCCGCGGGTGTAGTGTCAGAATCAGTCCCCCAATTACCCACGGGGGTATATGCCGGGTTGGCCGAATCGCTGTCCCGGCCGACGAAAGGCACCCCATGAAGATCGTTGTCGTAGGCGGGGTCGCAGCCGGCGCATCCGTCGCCGCCCGCGCCCGCCGTTTGGACGAGTTCGCTGAGATCGTCGTGCTCGAGCGCGGTCATCACGTCTCGTTTGCGAATTGCGGTCTGCCGTACCATGTGGGCGAAGTGATTGCTGATCGCAGCCGCCTGCTCCTGCAAACGCCGGAAAGTCTGCGCGAATCCCTCGACATCGACGTGCGGGTCGGACACGAGGTGCTGCGAATCGACCGTGCCGCGAAGACCGTGACCGTCCGCGAGGTCGACGGCGGCCGCAGCTACGAGGAACCTTATGACGAACTGGCGCTCTGCACGGGCGCCGAACCACTCCGCCCTCCCCTGCCGGGGATAGACCTGCCCGGCGTGCACGTGCTGCGCCGGATCGGCGACATGGACGCCATCAAGGCCCAACTGGATGCCGCGATCGCCCTCGCCGCGACGGGCGCCCGCGGACCCGTGCGCACCGTCGTGATCGGCGCGGGTTACATCGGCCTCGAAATGGCCGAGAACCTCAAGCACCGCGGCGCCCTCGTCGACGTCGTCGAGATGAGCGACCAGATCCTGCCGCCCCTCGACCACGAGATGTCCGTCCCCGTCGAACACCACCTCCGCAGTCGCGGCATCACCCTGCACCTGTCGACTGCGGCCGCCGCATTCGCGGCCCGCCCCGACGGCGGTCTCAACGTCGAGCTCACGGACTCGACCGTCCTGGCGGCCGACCTGGTGATCCTCTCCGCCGGGGTGCGCCCGAACACCACGCTCGCGAAGGCGGCCGGGCTCGAGCTCGGCGCCCGCGGCGGGATCACGGTGGACACGCACATGCGCACCTCCGACCCGCACATCTGGGCGGCAGGCGACTCCGTCGAAACGCCGCACACCGTGCTGCCGGGGCGCTGGCTGGCCCCGCTCGCCGGACCCGCGAACCGCGAAGCCCGGGTCGCCGCCGAGAACATCTGCGGCCGAAACACCGACTACCGCTCAACCCAGGGCACCTCGATCGTGAAGATCTTCGACATGGTCGCCGGCGGAACGGGCGCCACCGAACGGCAACTCCTCGCCGCCGAGGTCCCGTACCGGGCCGTGCACGTGCACCCCTCCGGCCACGCCGGCTACTACCCCGGCACCGCGATGATGCAGCTCAAGGTCCTCTTCGCCCCCGACACCGGGCGCATCCTCGGCGCGCAGGCCGCCGGCTTCGACGGCGTCGACAAGCGCCTCGACGTGCTCGCGACCGCCCTCCGCGGTGGCCAGACCGTCTACGACCTCGAGGAGCTCGAGCTCGCGTACGCTCCTCCGTTCGGTTCCGCGAAGGACCCGGTGAACATGGCCGGCTTCGTCGCGAGCAACGTGCTCCGCGGCGACCTCACCCTCTGGTACGCCCAGGACTACCCGGAAGCGACTGCCGGGGCTCGGCTCATCGACGTGCGCACCCCGGAGGAATTCTCGATCTGGCACCTGCCGGGCGCCGAGAACGTGCCGCTCGGAAGCATCCGCCTCGAATGCGAGCTCTGGGACCGCACCGGGCCGCTGCGCCTGTACTGCGCGGTCGGGTTCCGCAGTTACCTCGCCTACCGCGCGCTCGTGCAACGCGGGTTCACGGATGTCGCCACTCTCTCCGGCGGGTCGGACACCTTCCGGTCGTGGCACGAGGTCGAGCCCGAAAGCGACGAACCCCCGCTGCCGATGACCACCTACGCCGAAGCAGCCGAGTTCACGGCCGCTGCAACGAAGGCCGCCGCGCAGGCCGCCCTGCTCGCCAACGGCACCGGCGTGCAGGTCGACCTGGACTGCTCCGGACTCGCCTGCCCAGGCCCGATCATGAAGCTATCCGAGAAGATGAAGACACTGGATGCCGGCGACGAGGTTGTCGTGCACGTGTCCGACCCCGGGTTCGCCAGTGACGCTCCGGCCTGGGCCAGGCGGAACGGACACGAGCTCGTCGCCATTTCGCCGGAGGGCCCTGGCTACGTCGCGACCATGCGGAAGGGCGGGGCCGCTCTGGCGACCCGGCCTGCGGCATCCGTCGGCATCGTGAGCTCGCCGACACCCAACAAGACCTCCTTCGTGGTGTTCTCCGGCGACCTCGACAAGGTGCTGGCCGCCTTCATCATCGCCAACGGGGCGATCGCGATGGGCGAAGAGGTCTCGATGTTCTTCACGTTCTGGGGGCTCAACTCCCTGCGCCGCACGGACCCGCCCAAGCGGGAACGCAAACTGATGGACAAGATGTTCGCCACCATGATGCCCTCGAGCGCGGGCAGCATGCCGCTGTCGCAGATGAATATGCTCGGTGCCGGTGCGGCACTGATCAAGAAGGTCATGCGGGACAACTCGGTCTCGTCGCTGCCCGATCTCATCACGTCCGCGCAGGCCGGCGGGGCGCGCCTGATCGCGTGCACGATGACGATGGACCTGCTCGGGATCGCTCCGACCGACCTGATGGACGGCGTCGAACTCGGCGGCGTCGCGACCTTCCTCGGGGAGGCGGCCGAGTCGACGACGACGCTGTTCATCTGATCGGGTCAGAACGCGCATCCGCCCGGCCAGCAGAAACAGGCTGACCGGGCGGAGGACGTACGTGCTCTGCGGTTACAGGATGAAGAGCATCTCCTGGTAGGTCGGGAGCGGCCACAGGTCGTCCGCGACGATCTCTTCGAGGGCATCTGCGGCGGCGCGGACCGCGGACATCGCCGGAAGCAGCGCGTCGCGAGCGTGCTCGGCCTCGCCGAGTGCGGTCTCTTCCGATCCGCCGGCCAGCGCGTCCCGGAGCACGGCGAGCGCGGACCGGAGCTTGGTGATCGGGGCGGACACCTCGCTCAGTGCGGCGTGGTCGGGTTCAACGCCGGCGGCCGTGAGGGCGCCGATGTTGATCGCGAGTTCGGTCTGGTGACGCACGGCGGCGGGGAGGATGACCGTCGCCCCCATCTCGAGCGTGAGGCGCGCCTCGACACCGATGGTGAGAGCGTACTGTTCGAGGCCGATCTCATAACGGCTGTGCATCTCGCGGTGGTTGAAGACCCTGTACTTGTCGAACAGGTCCATTGCCGACTCGGTGATGAGTTCGGGCAGCGCGTCGAGGGTCGTGCGCAGGTTTGCGAGCCCGCGCTTCTCCGCCTCGATCGGCCAGGCATCGGAGTACCCGTCGCCGTTGAACACGACGGCGCCGTGGTCGGTGATGATCTGGGTGAGCAGGCTCTGCACGGCCGTGTCGAAGTCAGTGCCACCGGCGACGGCGGCCTCGAGCTCGGTCGCCGCGTAATCGAGCGACTCGGCCATGATCGTGTTGATCGTCACCATCGGGCCGGCGACGGTCTGCATCGAACCGGGGGCACGGAACTCGAACCGGTTCCCGGTGAACGCGAACGGGCTCGTACGGTTGCGGTCGCCCGGGTCGGTCGGCAGCACCGGGAGCGTGTCGACGCCGATCACCATCGAGCCCTTGTCCTTGGACGAGGTTGCCGGGCCCTGGGCGATCTGCTCGAAGACGTCGGCGAGCTGGTCGCCGAGGAAGATCGAGATGATCGCCGGCGGGGCCTCGTTGGCGCCGAGGCGGTGGTCGTTGGTCGCGGAGGCGACCGAGGCGCGGAGAAGTCCGGCGTACTTGTGCACCGCGCGGATGACGGCGGCGCAGAACACCAGGAACTGGGCGTTGTCGTGCGGGTTGTCTCCCGGGACGAGAAGGCTGCCGAGCTCGTTGTTGCCGAGCGAGAAGTTGACGTGCTTGCCCGAGCCGTTGACGCCCTGGAAGGGCTTCTCGTGGAACAGGCAGGCCATCCCGTGCTTCTTGGCGACTGACTTGAAAGTCGTCATGAGCAGCTGCTGGTGGTCGGCGGCGATGTTTCCGCGCTCGAACATCGGCGCGATCTCGAACTGGCCGGGGGCGACCTCGTTGTGCCGGGTCTTCGCGGGGATCCCGAGCTTGAAGAGCTCCCGCTCGGTGTCCATCATGAAGCCGAGCACCCGCTCGGGGATGGCGCCGAAGTAGTGGTCGTCGAACTCCTGGCCCTTGGGCGGCTTCGCGCCGAACAGGGTACGGCCGGAGTTGAGCAGGTCGGGGCGGGCGAGGAAGAAGTGCCGGTCGACGAGGAAGTACTCCTGCTCGGGGCCGCAGAACGAGACGACGCGGGCAGGATCGGTGTGCCCGAAGAGGCGCAGGATGCGTTCGGCATGTTCGCCCATCGCCTGCTGCGAGCGCAGCAGCGGGGTCTTGTGGTCGAGCGCTTCGCCGGTCATCGAGACGAAGACCGTCGGGATGCAGAGGGTGTTGCCGTTCGGGTTCTCGAGCACGTATGCCGGGCTCGTCACGTCCCAGCCGGTGTACCCGCGAGCCTCGAAGGTGTTGCGCAGGCCGCCGTTGGGGAAGCTCGATGCGTCGGGCTCGCCCTGCACGAGGGTCTTGCCCGCGAATTCGGCGAGCGCCGTGCCATCGCCGACGGGCTCGAAGAAGCTGTCGTGCTTCTCCGCTGTCAGCCCGGTGAGCGGGTAGAAGACGTGGGCGTAATGGGTCGCACCCTTTTCGAGCGCCCAGTCCTTCATCGCGGATGCGACGGCATCCGCTACGAGCGGATCGAGCCTGGCGCCGTTTTCGATCGTCGCCATCACGGACTTATAGACGGATTTCGGCAGCCGCTTCTGCATGACGACCTTGTTGAAGACGTTTTCGCCGAAGATCTCTCCCGGCGTCTCAGTCGCCGTATAGCTCGGGGCCGGAGGAACATAAGCCCTTACATCCCTGATCGCTTGACGGCGGGCGCTGTTTCCACTCATGAATACCCCTTTGCTACGGCATGCTGCTCCGCGACTAGGTGCGGATTCGGATGCGCCTAAATCTAGGGAGGTCGCGTGGCGAGGATGTTTCCGATGAATGACGGTTTCAGTCACCAGAACCCCGCGCCGGCCTCTCTTCCAGATTAAACCTGTCCGAAACACTGCATTGACTCGCCGAAACGCGACGCGTTTATGTTGGACGCATGTCCGATAAAACTGCCACGGCGATTGCAGCCCCGGAAACCGCCATCGGGCGGCCGCTGCTCTCGATCCAGAACCTGTCCATCTCCTTCCGGACCGCCCAGGGGGTGTTCACCGCGGTCTCCGATGCGAACCTCGAGCTGTCCGCACGGTCCACCCTCGCCGTCGTCGGCGAGTCGGGCTCGGGCAAGTCGACGATGTCCGCGGCGATCAACCGCCTGCTCCCACCGAACGCGACCATCACCTCCGGGAAAATCCTCTTCAACGGCGTCGACCTCGCCCACGCCTCCGAGGCGCAGATGGCCGGGGTGCGCGGGGCCGGCATCGGCCTCGTGCCGCAGGACCCGATGTCGAACCTCGACCCGGTCTACCGGATCGGCCACCAGATCACCGAGGCCCTCGAGGCGCATGGCGCAACGCCTTCCGCCGCACGCATCCGGGCGATCGAGCTGCTCAGGATGGTCGGAATCCCCGAGCCCGAACGCCGCTTCCGGCAGTTCCCGCACGAATTCAGCGGCGGCATGCGTCAGCGCGTGCTCATTGCGATCGGGCTCGCCTGCCGCCCACAGCTCCTCATTGCTGATGAGCCGACGAGTGCCCTCGACGTCACCGTGCAGCGGCAGGTCCTCGACCAGCTCTCGGCACTGACGGAGGAAATGGGCACAGCGCTCTTCATGATCACGCACGACCTCGCCCTCGCGGCCGAGCGCGCCGACGAGGTGCTCGTCATGTTCCGTGGCAGCATCGTCGAGCATGGCCCGGCACGCCAGATCCTGGAGGATCCCCAGCACGAATACACGAAGCGCCTGCTCCTGGCGGCGCCGAGCCTCGCCGTGCGCCGCGGGGAGACGCGGGCGGCGACGCCGTACGCGACGCATCAGGCCGCAGGAACGGGCCATGTCGATAACATCATCGAGCTCTCCGAGGTGCGCAAGGAGTTCGTCGTGCGCAGCGGGTTCCTGTCGCGCCCGCAGCGGTTCCTCGCCCTCGCCGGCTCGACCTTCAGCATCCCCCGCGGCAGCACCGTCGCGATCGTCGGCGAGTCCGGCTCGGGTAAGTCGACGACGACGAGACTCGTGCTCGGGCTCGACGCACCGACCTCCGGGTCGATCACCTTCGAAGGCGCCGAGACGAGCGGCTTCACAAAGAAGGAACTCCTCGACTTCCGTCGCCGGGTCCAGCCGGTGTTCCAGAACCCGTTCGCCTCGCTCGACGCACTCTTCACCGTCGGCGCGACCATCGTCGAACCCCTCGTCGTCCACGGTTGGGGCACGAAGGAATCCCGGGCTGTCCGGCTGCTCGAACTACTCGACGCGGTCGCACTCCCCGCAGACACCGCAGACCGCTACCCGCACGAACTCTCCGGTGGCCAACGCCAGCGCGTCGCCATCGCACGCGCGCTCGCGCTGCGGCCGGAACTCATCGTGCTCGACGAGGCGGTGTCCGCCCTCGATGTTCTCGTGCAGGCGCAGATCCTCGACCTGCTGATGCGACTCCAGCATGAATTCGGCCTGAGCTACCTGTTCATCAGCCACGACCTCGCCGTCGTGCGGCAGATCAGCGACTTCGTGCACGTGATGCGGAACGGCGTCATCGTGGAGAG
Source organism: Cryobacterium sp. RTC2.1 (assembly GCF_035018685.1). NCBI lineage: Bacteria > Bacillati > Actinomycetota > Actinomycetes > Micrococcales > Microbacteriaceae > Cryobacterium > Cryobacterium sp. RTC2.1. Next base: position 133 of record NZ_JASJXJ010000085.1, on the reverse strand, counting down.
CGGCACCCCGGAGGAGATCTTCGACTCGCCCCGGGAGTCGTACACGCGGGAGCTGCTCGCCGCGATCCCCGGCGCCCGCATCGCGAGCTGACCCCCGCCGGACCAACGAAGCGGCGCCCGGACACAGTCCGGG
>NZ_JASJXJ010000084.1:0-16448 GCF_035018685.1 Cryobacterium sp. RTC2.1 | reverse complement strand
ACTCTCGCGAGCGCCGTGCGGCGGCGCGCAGGGTCGGGGTCGTCGCTACGGCATCGGCGCCCGCGAGAGTGGTCACCGCATTGCCGTCGGGGCCGGGTCTTCGCGGGTCGTCGGCGTCCGCGTGCGCAGGGCGCTTTCGAGCGCGGCGAGGGACAGGAAGCCGGACTCGGTGCCCTCGGCGTTGAGGTAGCGCACGCCGTCGAAGAGGTCAGCCGCCGTCCGGAGGCTGACCCGCTCCTCCGGGAACGCCGTTGCCGCCCGGTCGGCGAAGTTGTGCGCGGTCGTGCCGGGCGTGATGAAGAGCACCGTGCGTTCGATGAGCGACCGTGCCAGGGCCCGGAACATCTCGCTGATCGCGAGGTTCCAGTCCTTGTGCGATGCTGCCGACAGCGCCGCCCGGCGCAACTCGTCTGAGGACCGGGCGTCGTTCCTGCCGAACATCTCGTGCTGCAGGGCGCTGCGCCTGTTCCACCGAGGCAACCCGAAGACGAGCACGGCGACCACGACGACGGCGACGACGACAAGCGTCACGACGAGCGGGACCCAGGGTCCGAGGCCCGCGCCAGACGGCACGCCCAGTGAAGCGAACCAGTCGAAGAAGGCCTTGCTGACCAGGTCGAACCAGGTCGGCCGCGCGGCCTGGTACGGCGGCTTGGCGAGCTCGTCCCGCAACCAGGCCGTGGCCGTCGGGGCATCGGGATCGACAGGGATGCCCCCCAGGAACGGACCAGACCACGTGCCCCCCGCACCGGTCATGACTGCGGGGCCGCCGGCATCCGCCCGGCAGGGATCAGGTACGGGTCGGCAGCGTCGTTGCCGGGGGAAGACTCGACGAAGCGCTGCAGGTCGAGGTCGAGGCCTTCCTTGCGCATCCGCAGGTCGATGTAGATCAGCGCTGTCGTGCCGGACTGGACCACCGCGGCGACGGCCCCGAGTACGAGGCTCAGGAGAATGGTCAGCACGTACAGCACGATCACGGGGATCCAGGAGTCGATGGCGCCGGTCGGGTCGATGAGGGAGACCGCGACGCCGCCGAGCAGCGACAGCGGTGTCGAGACGATCTGCGAGACGATGTTCACAATCGCGGCGACAAGGAACTGCACTCCGAGCGTGCGCCAGAAATAGCCCCTCGTGAGCGACCACGATCGGGCGATGGCCGCCCCGATGCCGAGGCGTTCGAGCACGATCAGGCTCGGGACGAGGGACGTCTTCGTGGCCAGCCAGGCCGAGAGCGCGAGGATGCCGAGTGCGCCGAGGATGCCGAAGACGATCCCGAAGACGACGCCGGCTCCTCCGAGCAACACGAACACGACGACGACCCCAGCGACGATGGCCAGGCCGAGGAGAAGGGCTCCGCTGAGGATCGCGGACCAGAGTGCGAGCGGCCAGAGGCGTCGGCCGGCCGCCCGCCAGAGCTGGCCGAGCCGGAGCTTCTGGCCGAGCATGGCACGGGAGACCTCGACGACGATGACGCCCTGGAGTATCGCGGAGGCGATCACGGAGAGGAGGATCGGCACGATCGCCGACAACACGATGGTGAGGTTGGCGCCGGCCTGGACCGCGTCCCTGTCCGCGAGCGGGGCGCTGTCGACCCTGCCGAGGGCGAGCACCGTCACCGGGCCGACGATCAGCAGGGTGACCAGGAGGATCGCGCCCTGCACGAGGAGTGCGCTTCCGAACGTGGCCTTGGGATTGCGCCGCAGCACCTGGAAGGGCGCCCAGAGCAGGGAGCCGAAACCGAGCGGCCGCAACGGGAGGAGGCCGGGGCGCGGCGGCGGGGTCCACGCGGGAGGAGGACCCCAGGCCTGGGGTGCACCGGACGCCGGCGGCGGCGCGTATTCGCCGTAGCGCGGTCGATCGTACGCGTCACCTGTCGGTGCGTGCCAGTTCTGCGGGTCCGTCACGAGACCTATGCTGGCATACTCGGCATCGAAACGGGCGCGACGGGCAATGCCAGCCCCCCTCGACTACTCTGGTGTCAGTGATTGCATGACTCACCGGGAGTATTCCCTCCGGTGACCTAAGCAGAAAACGGTTGGATGAACGCACGCATTTTGGTCGTCGACGACGACACCGCGCTGGCGGAAATGATCGGCATTGTCTTGCAGGGTGAAGGTTTCGACCCGCACTTCTGCGAAGACGGCTCACTCGCGCTCGACGCATTCCGGACGATCAAACCCGATCTGGTTCTGCTCGACCTGATGCTGCCCGGCCTCGACGGCATCGAGGTGTGCACCCTGATCCGCGCCGAATCGGGAACGCCCATCATCATGCTCACCGCTCGCACCGATACGACGGATGTGGTCAAGGGCCTCGAATCCGGCGCGGACGACTACATGGTCAAACCGTTCAACCCGAAGGAACTCGTCGCCAGGATCCGCACGCGGCTGCGGCCGGTGTCAACGGATTCTCCCGCGAACCTCTCGATCGGCGACCTCACCGTCGACGCCGCCGGGCACGAGGTGCGCCGCGGCGACCGGCAGATCGGCCTGACCCCACTCGAATTCGACCTCCTCCTCACCCTCGCGTCCCGTCCCCAGCAGGTGTTCACCCGGGAGATGCTGCTCGAGCAGGTGTGGGGCTACCACTACAAGGCCGACACCCGGCTCGTGAACGTGCACGTGCAACGCCTCCGCGCCAAGGTCGAGGACGATCCGGACAACCCCCGCATCGTGATGACGGTCCGCGGTGTCGGGTACCGGGCCGGCGCGGCCATCTAGGCTCCGCATGGCCGAACCGACCGGGTTTGCCCGAACATGGCGCAGGGGGTGGCGGGACTGGCGCGACTGGAGATCCTGGCGTGCCCGCCTGCTTCGCACCTGGCGGTCCTCCCTGCAGTTCCGCACCGTGACCATCACGGTCGTGCTGTCCGGCATCGCCATCGTCATGGTCGGCGTGTATGTCTCGGTGAGCGTCGGCAACGATCTCTTCCAGTCCCGGCTCAGCCAGGTCGAGCTCGACTCGAACCGGGCGACGAGCGCGGCCCAGGGGATCCTGGATTCCTCGGACGCGGCCGACCGGGTCCAGGTGCAGAGCCTGCTTGCCTCGGCGCGGAGCGCCATTTCCGCGGCGTCCTCGAGCCGGCTTGTCGCCGTGTTCCGGGTTCCCGGCCAGGACCCGTCGACGTCCGTGCCCCAGGACTTCTCGACATTCGGCGACTCGACCGAGGTCATCTCGCCCGAGCTGCGCACCGCCGTCCAGGGCTCGCCGGGCACCCAGTTCTGGCAGTCGGTGGCCCTGGCGACGGATGACGACGGCCAGGTCGCCGGGATCGTCGTCGGTTCGCAGATCACCGTCCCCGTCGCCGGCCGGTACGAGCTCTACATCGGCTACAACCTCGGCGAGGCGGAAACGACACTGCAGTTCGTGCAGCGAACCCTCGGCATCGCCGGGCTCCTGCTCATCATCCTGATCGGTGCGGTGACCTGGATCGTGGTCCGCTTCGTGGTGACGCCGATCCGGGTCGCGGCCGAGACCAGCCAGCGGCTGGCCTCCGGGGACCTCGGTGTGCGGCTGCCCGTCAAGGGCGACGACGTCATCACGACCCTCGCCCGGTCGTTCAATGGGATGGCGGACAGCCTGCAGAGCCAGATCAAGGAGCTCGCCGACCTCTCCGAGGTGCAGCAGCGCTTCGTCTCCGACGTGTCGCATGAGCTGCGCACCCCACTGACGACGATCCGGCTGGCCGGCGACATGCTCTACGACCAGCGGGCCGCCTTCCCCCCTGCGACGGGTCGTACTGCGGAACTCCTGCACACCCAGGTCGAGCGATTCGAACTCCTGCTCGCGGACCTGCTCGAGATCAGCAAATACGACGCCGGGTCGGTCGAACTCGAGGCCGAGCCGACGAACCTCGTGCACCTCGCCGCAGATGCCGTCGAGGGCCTGCGGTCGCTCGCCGAATCCAAGGGCACCCGGCTCAACCTCGTCGCCCCGGGAGGACACCTCGACGCGGAGGTCGATCCCCGTCGCATCCGCCGGATCATGCACAACCTGATCGGCAACGCGATCGAGCACGGCGAGGGCAAGCCCGTCATCGTCTCGGTCGACAGCAACGAGTCCGCCGTTGCCCTCTCGGTGCGCGACTACGGCCTCGGCATGAGCCAGGTCGACGTCAACCACGTCTTCGACCGGTTCTGGCGGGCAGACCCCTCCCGCAAGCGCACCATCGGCGGCACGGGCCTCGGCCTCTCGATCTCACTCGAGGACGCGACCGTGCACCGCGGCTGGCTCCAGGTCTGGTCGAGCCCCGGGAAGGGCTCGTGCTTCCGGCTGACCCTGCCCCGGACCGCGCGCGGCGAGATCACGAGCTCGCCGAGCCCGCTGCCGCCGGAGGACGCCGGGTCCGACGGAACCCTGCCGCGCCTCACGGTCGGCGAGGTCGGCCGGGCCGGGGTCAAGGGCGCCCAACACGGTGAGGGAGCGATCCATGACTGACCGGAGCGACGGCATCCGCCGTGCAATCCATGCGACCCGGGAAACCCGTGGAGGCGGACCCTGGCGCGCAGGGGGCACGCTGGCAGCCCTCCTCGTGCTCGCGGTCCTGCTCAGCGGATGCTCGGGGATTCCCCGGAGCGGCAGCGTGCGCACCGGGCAGGCGGTCGCAGCCGGGGACAACCCCGCACCCGTCTTCCTGCCGTCGCACCCGCAGGCCGATGCCAGCCAGGAAAGCATCCTGCGCGGTTTCATCGACGCCCAGACCAGCCCGGAGAACGACTACGCGATCGCCCGCGAATTCCTCGCCCCCGGTTTCAGCGGCGCCTGGGCGGCGGATGCCGGGGTGACGGTCGACGACGGGACGGCGCGCACCATCATCCCCGTCGACGGCCAGACCATGCAGTTCTCGGTGAATCCCATCGCCGACGTCGACGGGATCGGTGAATACCACGAGGTCGAGTCTCCCTCGCCCGTCGTGCTGCGCTACCAGTTCCAGAAGGTCGGTGACCAGTGGCGGATCAGCGCTGCGCCGAACGGCACCGTCGTCGACCAGACCACGTTCAGCGACGTGTTCAGCTCCCAGGCGCTCTACTTCTTCGATTCGAGCTTCGCGTTCCTGGTGCCAGACCTGCGCTGGTTCCCGCGCGGGGGCGCCACCCTGACCAAGATCGTCAACGGAGTGCTGCACGGGCCGAGCCCGTGGCTGGGCGGGGCCGTTGTCAGCGCGTTCCCCGATGGAACCAAGCTCACCGCGGATGCCGTGCAGGTCGTCTCGCGGGACGCGAAGGTCGACCTCAACGGCGAAGCCCTGAACGCAGACAGGGTCACCCTGCAGCGGATGCGGGCGCAGCTCACAAACAGCCTCCCCACGGGCATCACCGTCACGATCTCGATCAACCAGAACTCCCAGGACATCGGGGACCTCGGCGCCAACGCCCCGATCGTCAACCCGCGGGTGGACGCCCGGGCGCTCGTGCTCCGTCAGGGCGCCTTCGGGTTCCTGTCCGCAGCAGGGAAGACGGTCACCCCGATCCCCGGGCTCTCCGACCAGGTCGTCGCGCTCGGCCCGACGGCGGTCACCCTCTCACCGGGGCAGACCGTCGCGGCGGCGCGGGCCGCGACAGGGGTCTCCTCCGTCCGGGTCGGCGAGGTCGCGAAGCTGCTCGATCCGCGGCCCGGCCTCATCGCGCCGGCCGTAGACAACTTCGGCTACGTCTGGTCCGTGCCCTCGAACCGTCCCGGTGAGCTGTTCGTCTACAGCCCGAACGGGGATGCGACGGCCGTGCCGACCTCCTGGCCGGAGGCCTCCGGAATCGTGGCGTTGCGGGTGTCCCGGGACGGTACCCGGCTGATCGCGCTGCTCACCTCTGGAACGGAGACCCGCTTCGTGGTCGTCTCGATCAAGCGGGACAAGTCCGTTCCTGTCGCCCTCGGAGACGAAGTCCAGCTCCAGTCCGTCCCGGGCATCCCCCTCGACGCCACCTGGATCGACGAGCTCACGGTCGCCTACCTCGTCGCGCTCCCGAGCGGAGAGGACCGCATCGTGACCCAGCAGCTCGGCGGCGTCAGTTCCAGCATCGAGTCAGCGCCGGGCAGTGCGACGATCACGGGAAGCAACACCCTGAGGGACGTGCGCGCACTCGCCACAACGGGCGGCCTGATGATGCAGCGCGGAGTCGGCTGGCAGGAGCGCATCGACGACGTGACTCTCGTGGCCACCCAGCAGGGAATCGGCGGGTAGGCGCGGGCCTGTCCTCCACAGCGCCGGCGCACGACCGCGCGCGCACCGCCGTGCGCTCGCGATCATGCGCTCGCGTCAGGTCGGGCAGTCTGGCGGCATGACCGGGACCGGTGCGGCACGAACGGCACGAACGGCACGGGAGGCGTGGCGGGCCGTCCTGGACGCGTGGGCCGTTCTCCTGCCCACGGCGTGCAGCGGTTGCGGGGCGCCGGACCGCGCCCTCTGCGTGGCCTGCCGCGCCCTCCTGGTGCCTGCCGTGCGCGTGACCGAGCGCGGCGGCCTGCGGGTCTGGGCGGGGCTCGACTATGCCGGCGTTCCGCGACGCGTGATCGCGAGTTTCAAGGACGGCGGGCGAACGGATGCCGCCGCCGCGCTCGCTCCTGCGCTCCTGGCCGCGGTCGTGGCCGCGCTCGCCGCAGTGGAGTCCGGCGGACCAGTGGAGTCCCGCGGCGCTGCGGAGACCGGCATCCGCCTGGTCACGATTCCCTCGTCGCGACGGGCCTGGCGGGCGCGCGGTTTCCTCCCGGTCGAGCTGCTGCTCCGCCGGGCCGGACTCGCACCGCACCGGGTCCTCACCGGCCGGGAGACCGCCGACCAGGTCGGGCTCGACCGTGCCGCCAGGTCCAGGAACCGGGACGGTTCGCTGCGCGCCCTTCGTTCCCTGACCGGGGTGCGCTGCCTGCTCGTCGATGACATCGTGACGACGGGCGCCACCGTTCTCGAAGCCCGCCGCGCCATCCTCGCCGCCGGGGGAGAGGTCGTGGGCGTGGCCGCCCTCGCGGAAACCCGGAGACGCCTACCGGTCACACATCGTTCATCAGAAACCGATTGACAAATTGCGGTGACTTCTCCCGCCGGCAGGGCTACGGTGGAGCTAAAGGCGCGCACCAATCGCCCGGGACCGGGCGGTTCGCCAGATCTGGAGGTCGTCATGGAAACTAACATCGTCGGACGAAACCTGGGGATCACTGATCGTTTCCGGTCATATGCGTCGGAAAAGGCTGAGAAGATCGCCGGCCTTGCCGACAAGGCCCTCGCCCTCGAAGTCAAGCTCAGCCGGAACCGCGAAAAGGGTTCAGCCACCGGCAATGACAGGGTCGAGCTGACCCTGATCGGGAAGGGTCCCATCGTCCGCGCTGAAGCGGACGGTTCGGACAAGTATGCAGCCTTCGACGTGGCACTCGGACGGCTCCTCGAGCGCGTGCGCCGCGCCAAGGACCGCCAGAAGCTGCACCGTGGCGGAGCGCACCGCCCCACCTCGCTGCACGACGCGGCATCCGTTGACTTCAGCGTCGTCGACATCAAGCCGGCCGACGCCGAAACCCTCGACGAGGTGCGCACCGGAGTCATCCGGGTGATCCGCCCCACCGAGTCGGAGGCGGCCGCCGCGGCCACCGCCGCCGAGGAGGAAGCGGACGAGGTGTACACGCCGGTCGTCATCCGCCGCAAGGTCTTCTCCGCCGCCCCGATGACCGTCGACGACGCCCTGTACTTCATGGAACTCGTCGGGCACGACTTCTACCTGTTCCAGGACTCCGAGACGAACCGGCCGAGTGTGGTCTACCGCCGCAAGGGCTGGGACTACGGCGTCATCGAACTGGCCGAGAACAGCGAGGAGTTGCGGGTCGCCGCCGAGTAAGGCGTCCGGTAGGCCGTCGAGTGCACTCCCTGACCAACTAGCATTGTTATAGTTGCCGCACACCGGCGCACAACAGTGCCGGCGTGGTTCAATCCGTCGCGTGAGCAGCCAGACCCTGGTTCATCTCACCGAGACGACAGGCGTAACGGCGCCGTGACTAGTGGAGTGCATTCGTGGCCTCAATCCTTGAAAAGGTTCTTCGTGTTGGTGAAGGACGCGTCCTGCGTCGTCTCGAGCAGTATGCGAAAGCCATCAATGCGCTGGAAGAAGACTTCAGCCAGCTCACCGACGAGGAGCTGAAGAACGAAACCGTCGTGCTGCGGGAACGCTACTCGAACGGCGAGTCGCTCGACGACTTGCTGCCAGAGGCGTTCGCCGCCGTACGCGAGGCCTCGACCCGCACCCTGGGCTTGCGGCACTTCGACGTGCAGCTCATGGGCGGGGCGGCCCTGCACCTCGGCAACATCGCCGAGATGAAGACCGGTGAGGGCAAGACGCTCGTCGCGACGACCGCGGCGTACCTCAACGCCATCACAAGCCGCGGTGTGCACATCATCACCGTGAACGACTACCTCGCGAGCTACCAGAGCGAGCTGATGGGCCGCGTGTTCCGTGCCCTCGGCATGACCACCGGGTGCATCCTCTCCGGCCAGACCCCCGCGCAGCGCCATGACCAGTACCTCGCGGACATCACCTACGGCACGAACAATGAGTTCGGCTTCGACTACCTGCGCGACAACATGGCGTGGCAGGCAGCCGACATGGTCCAGCGCGGCCACTACTACGCGATCGTCGACGAGGTCGACTCGATCCTGATCGACGAGGCCCGCACCCCGCTGATCATCTCCGGCCCGGCATCTGGCGAGGCGAACCGCTGGTTCACCGAGTTCGCGAGCCTGACCAAGCGGCTCGTTCCCGAGGTCGACTTCGAGGTCGACGAGAAGAAGCGCACCGTCGGCGTGCTCGAACCCGGCATCGAAAAGGTCGAGGACTACCTCGGCATCGACAACCTCTACGAATCGGCGAACACCCCGCTGATCTCGTTCCTGAACAACGCGATCAAGGCGAACGCCCTGTTCAAGAAGGACAAGGACTACGTCGTGATGAACGGCGAGGTTCTCATCGTCGACGAGCACACCGGTCGCATCCTGATGGGCCGACGGTACAACGAGGGCATTCACCAGGCCATCGAGGCCAAGGAGGGTGTCGCGGTCAAGGCCGAGAACCAGACCCTCGCGACAGTCACCCTGCAGAACTACTTCCGGCTCTACACGAAGCTGTCCGGCATGACCGGAACCGCCGAGACCGAGGCAGCCGAGTTCATGAGCACATACAAGCTCGGCGTGGTCTCGATCCCCACCAACAAGCCGATGAAGCGCATCGACCAGTCCGACCTCGTCTACAAGAACGAGGAGGCCAAGTTCGGCCAGGTCGTCGAGGACATCGTCGGCAGGCACGAGAAGGGCCAGCCCGTCCTCGTCGGAACGACGAGCGTCGAGAAGAGCGAATACCTCTCCCGCCTGCTCGCCAAGCGCGGGGTCCGCCACGAGGTTCTCAACGCGAAGAACCACGCGCGGGAAGCCGCGATCGTCGCCCAGGCCGGTCGCCTCGGCTCCGTCACGGTCGCCACGAACATGGCCGGTCGTGGAACCGACGTCATGCTCGGTGGCAACGCCGAGTTCCTCGCCGTCGCCGAGATGAACGCGAAGGGCCTCAGCCCCATCGAGACGCCCGAAGAATACGAGACCGAGTGGGACGACGTCTTCGCCGCGGTCAAGGCGAAGGTTTCCGAGGAGGCCGAGAAGGTAGTCGAGGCCGGCGGTCTCTACGTTCTCGGCACAGAGCGCCACGAATCGCGCCGCATCGACAACCAGCTCCGCGGACGCAGCGGACGCCAGGGCGACCCGGGAGAGAGCCGCTTCTACCTGTCCCTGACCGACGACCTGATGCGCCTCTTCAACGCGGGAGCCGCCGAGAGCCTGATGAGCCGCCAGGGTGTGCCCGATGACATGGCGATCGAATCCAAGGTCGTGAGCCGCGCCATCCGCTCTGCCCAGTCGCAGGTCGAGGGCCGCAACGCCGAGATTCGCAAGAACGTGCTCAAGTACGACGACGTGCTCAACCGCCAGCGCGAAGCGATCTACGGCGACCGCCGTCACATCCTCGAGGGTGACGACCTCCACGAGCGCACCCAGCGCTTCCTGGAAGACGTGATCGACGAGGTTCTCAGCGTGCACACCGGTGAGGGCAACGGCGACGACTGGGACTTCGACGCGCTGTGGACCGAGCTCAGAACCCTCTATCCCGTCGGCATCACCATCGACGAGGTCATCTCCGAGGCAGGCAACCGGGGCAGGATCAACCGCGACTTCATGCGCAGGGAGATCCTCTCCGACGCTCGGGTCGCCTACCAGAAGCGCGAGGCGAGCCTCGGCTCCCCGGCCATGCGCGAACTCGAGCGCCGCGTCGTGCTCTCCGTGATCGACCGCCGCTGGCGCGAGCACCTCTACGAGATGGACTACCTCAAGGACGGCATCGGCCTCCGTGCGATGGCCCAGCGTGACCCGCTCGTCGAGTACCAGCGTGAGGGTTTCGCCATGTTCCAGCAGATGATGGGCCAGATCCGCGAGGAGACCGTCGGCTTCCTGTTCAACCTCGAGGTCGAGGTCAACCAGGCGCCAGATCCCGTCGCCGCGCCCGTCGTCGTCGCCAAGGGCCTCACCCCCGGTGAGGATTCCGGTGCCGACAAGCTCAGCTACACCGCACCGAGCGATTCCGGCGGAGTCGAGGTGCGCAACCAGCGCGGCCAGATCCAGCAGGCCGCGACCGACCGTGCCCGCCGGGCCGAGACGGACGCGAACGCAGGAGATGCCCCTGCGGAGGAGTCAGCGGCTCCCGCTGGTCCTCCCCGTCGCGGCGCCTTCGGCCAGCGCGACTCCGGGACGCCGGCCGTTCCGGTGAACCGCGCCGAGCGTCGGGCCCAGGGCAAGAAGTAGCACCGCCCGTCGTGTGCGACCCGTGCCTAGTGCACCGGAAGCGGCACTTCGGTGGGCGCTGCCGCGGGGGTGCCGTGCGGGTTCGAGAGCGACACGCCATGGCCCATCCGCCGGAAGAGCAGCGCCGCGAGGACCGCGCCGACGGCGAAGAAGCCGGCGCCCCACCAGTATGCGACCGCGTAGCTGTGGATTGCGGCATCCGCGGCCACCGCAGCGGTGAGCGGGGTGTTCGCGGCCAGGAAGTTCGTCGCGGCGGTCGCGGCGAGCGTGTTGAGAAGAGCGGTGCCGATCGACCCGCCGACCTGCTGGCTCGTGTTCACCATCGCGGAGGCGACCCCGGCGAACTGCCGGTCGACGCCGAGCGTCGCCGTCTGCATCGAGGCGGGCATGATCGAGCCCATCGCGAAGCCGAGGATCATCAGGGGCGGCAGTATGTCGGCGGCATAGGTGCTGCCCAGGTCGAGATGGGTCAGGTAGATCATCCCGAGGGCTCCGAGCGTCATGCCGAACGGCACCATGATCTTCGGGCCGAACCGGGGCACGAAGATGTTCGTCGACAACTGGGCCGCGACGACGAGCATGGCGATCATCGGCAGGAACGACAGTCCGGTCTGGACCGGGGTGTAGCCCAGTGAGACCTGCAGGTAGTACGTGACGAACAGGAAGATGCCGAACATGCCTGCGCCGGCGATCAGCACCGAGAGGTACGCGGCACCGCGGTTGCGGTCGAGCACGATCACGAGCGGCAGAAGCGGATGCGCGGCACGGCGCTGCCACAGCACGAACGCGACGAGCAGCACGACGGCCCCCGCGAGCATGCCCCAGGTCAGCGGTGAGTCCCAGCCGTCGGTCTCGGCGTTGGAGAAGCCGTAGACGAGGCCGAAGAGGGCTCCGGAGACCAGGATCGTGCCGGGAATGTCGAGCTTCGGGCGCGGGCCGGTGCGCTCGAGGTGGTCGACGAAGACGATCGCACCGATCACCCCGATCACGGCGATGGGGATGTTGATGTAGAGGTTCCAGCGCCAGTCGAGGTTCTGGGTGAGGAAGCCGCCGAGGAGCAGTCCGACGGCGCCGCCGGCACCGGCGATCGCTCCGAAGATCCCGAAGGCACGGGCGCGTTCCTTCGGAATGGTGAACGTCGTCGTGAGAACGGCGAGGGCGGTCGGGGCGAGGAGGGCGCCGAACGCGCCCTGCAGGGCCCGGGCGCCGACGAGCAGCCCGAAGGTGCCTGCCGCACCGCCGAGTGCCGAGGCGGCTGCGAAGCCGATCAGTCCGATGATGAAGGTGCGCTTCCGGCCGATCAGGTCGGACAGGCGTCCGCCGAGCAGGAGGAGGCTCGCGAACGCGAGGGAATACGCGGTGATGATCCACTGGCGGTCTCCGTTGGAGAAGCCGAGGTCGGTCTGCGCGGAGGGCAGGGCGATGTTGACCACGGTCGAGTCGAGTACGACCATGAGCTGGGCGAGGGCGACGGTGCTGAGGGTCCACCAGCGCCGGGAATGCGGCACGGGCGTGCTCGTTAGAGTGGACGAAGTGGCGGAAGTCTTTGGCATGAAGGCGACTATATACGATACTGTGGAGTTCCGGATCTTAACAGTTCCTGAATTTACCTCCGGGTAACATTCGATCAGAAGACTTCGATCAGAAAGTGGTGAGTGTGGCGACGACGCAGCTCGATCCCGCCGAGGAGACGGAGCCCGTCAAGCTCGGACGCAGACGGGACCACACCCGCGACCCCGACATCCTCGCCGCTGCCGTCGACGTGCTCGCCGAATGCGGGTATGAGGGCATGACCATCGACATGGTCGCGGCCCGGGCCAAAGCGGGCAAGGCCACCCTCTACCGGCGATGGCCCTCGAAGGGCGAACTTGTCATCGACGCGGTCGCGTGCATGAAGAACGGTGACCTGAACCTGTCCCAACTCCCGGACACGGGCACGCTGCGCGGGGACCTGATCGCCATGATCAAGCCGCACTCGATCGAGGACGGCGAGAAGAAGCTCCGGGTCATCGCCGGCCTGATGTCCCTCCTCGCCCACTCGCCCGAGCTCGCCGAAACCGCCCGCGTCTCCGTCGTCGAACCCCGGGTGACCGCGCATCGCTTCCTGTTGCGCCGGGCCGTCGAGCGCGGCGAGATCTCGTCGCGCTGCGACATCGACAACCTGTCGACAGTGACCACGGCCATGGCCTCCATGCGGATCCTGTTCGAGCGCAAGACCATCGACAGGGAATTCCTGATCTCCTTGATCGACGGGGTGATCCTTCCCGCGGTGGGCCTGGGTGCCGGTCCGGCGGCCGGCGCGGACCCGGAGTCGCGAGCTGCAGGGGATACTGCCGTCACAGCACGTTGACCGCGCTGGCCCGCCAGCGGTTGTCGAGGCCCTCGAGGCGCAACGCCACCGCGCGCACCCGCACCTTGCTGTGCACGATGACGACGGCTTCGACCACCCCGTCCCTCGGTTCCGTGATGGTGACCCTGCCGATGGAGATCGTGGGCCGTTGCGCCCGGAGCCCTTTGACCGCCCGCGCCCGGTTGGAGAGGACGACCCGTTTCAGCAGGTGCCGGTAGACGTCGTCGCTCACCCAGCGCGCGAGCTGGTCGAGTTCGCGGGCCCCGGAGAGCACCTCGATCACGCACCGGGTGAGGTTGATGAGCAGCGGCTCCGGATCCGGCAGTTGCCCGCGGGAACTCGGCTGCTGCCCGAAGTAATCTTCCTCGGCGAACCGCTCCGCTCGGGCGCTCGCCTGCTCACTCTTGCCGACTGAATCGCTCATGACTCCTCCGGGGGTTCCGGGTGCTGAGGTGCAGGTTCGCTACTCAACCAGCGGATGCCCGCGGTGTCGAGCGCTTATATGTCCTGTGGATAACCCGGCTGGCCGGTTCGCGGCGAGTTAGCGTCGTGTGTGTGCGCTGGGACAACCTGTTCGACGACCTCGAGGGACAGCTCGAACACGAGCTGAACGCCGAGGACCTCGAGCTGCGCGCGGAAGAGGAACGGCTCCGGCTCGGCCGGTTATCGCTGCGGCACCGGCTGATGGGCCTGGGCGCCGGTTCGGGCCCGCGCGCGGGCGGCGGTGTCGTGCGGCTGGTGCTCACCTCCGGGGTCACGCTGGCCATCCGCCCGACGACGTTCGGGCGGGACTGGCTCGCCGCCGAGATCCTCGACACGCCAACGGCGTCGGCAGGGACGGCCCCGCCCGGTGTCCCCGCCCGGGGCGCTCCGCAGTGCGTCGTTCCGATCGCGGCGATCGCCGGGGTGATCCTGCAGTCTGCGGAGGTGCGTGCCTCCCTCGCCGCGCCCGCGGAACCCGGGTCGGGGGTCGTCGACCGCATCGGGTTCGCCTTCGTGCTCCGCGACCTGGCCAGGCGGCGCAGGTTCGTCGAGGTGCACACGCCGGGTGGTCTCCTCAGTGGAACGATCGACCGGGTCGGTCGCGACCACATCGACCTCGCGATGCACGACCGCGGGGTGCCGCGCCGCAGCTCCGAGGTGAGGCAATACCGGATCATTCCCCTCGCCGGGATCCAGCTGCTGTGCCTGCCCTGACCGCGCCGGCCGGGTTCAGTCGGGCGGCCGGATGATCGTGCCGCCGGAGAGCTCGGGGATGTTCGCGTAGTCGGACTGCTCCCACAGCGACAGCCGCCTGGCCTCTTCGTACTTGGCCTCGATGTACGACTCGAGCACGACCCGCTCCACGCGCCAGTGCTGCATCCGCTCGGGCGCGGACGGGCCGATCCGGATGGCAGGAAGCTCGCCCGTGTGCACAAGCTCGCTCACCTCTGCCGCGGTCAGGGCGAGTATGTCGGCGGTGTCCGCGAGGGTGAGGAAGCGGCCCAGCCCACGATAGGCGTCGGGAGCGTTCATGCTTCGATTATCGGGGGTTCCCGCGGTGTCCCGCCGGGAAAACGACAGCCTGTGGATAACTTTCCCGCCGTGGGCCGGGAACGGCGACGATAGAGACCACTGATCAGGCGGGCGGCAGCTGCCCTCGCCGAGGAGAGGGGCGACCATGGTCTCGAGGCCGAATCGGGCACGACGCCCGGGAGCCTGGTTCGACCCGCGCCTGCTCATCGGCCTGGTGTTCGTGCTCGGTGCGGTCGGCGGCGTCTCTGCGGTCGTCGCAGGCAGCGACCGCACGACCGCCGTCTACGCCGCCCGTGGCGCCCTCATCGTCGGCGACCGGGTGACGGCCGCCGACCTCGAGCTCAGCCAGGTCCGCCTGGACGGCGCGCTCCCGCTCTACGTGACCCCCGAGCGGATGCCCGCGGACGGCCTGGTCCTGGCCAGGACCGTCGCAGCAGGCGAGCTGATCCCGGTGTCCGCGGTCGGCGCATCCGCTGAGGCGGGCGTGACGACGGTCGTCGTCGAACCGACGGACGCCCTCGCGCAGGCGGTCGCGCCTGGCGCTGTTGTCGACGTGTGGTCGTCGCCGCAGACCGAGCGGGGTGCGTTCGGGCCGCCTGCCGTGCTCGTCGGGCAGGCCGGGGTGGTGCGCGTGCTTGAACCGGGCGGGCTTTCGGTGGGAGCCGGCCGCCGCTCGGTCGAGCTCCGGGTGCCCAGGGAGGCCGTCGCCGCCGTACTCACTGCGATCGCCAACGGAGCGGCGATCGCGGTCGTTCCGGCCAACCAGCCCCTCGGAGGTTGACCATGGCCCGGCTGCTGCTCGCGCTCGACCGTTCGACGGAAGACCGCCTCCTCGCGGATATCGTGCAGTACGGGCACTCCGTCCTCGCCCGGCTGTCGGGGGGAGCGGAACTGCTCGCGGTCCTGGACCGCACAGAGGCCGACGTCGCGCTCGTGAGCGCGGGACGGGCGACGCTGAGTGCCGCCGTGATCCGGGCGTGCGACGAGCACGGTGTGCGCGTGATCGCCCTCGCCGCGACCGACCAGGACCGCAGGAACGCGGCGGGACTCGGCCTCCTCGACGTGATCGACGCGACAGCGGAATGGGCGGGCATCGAGGCGGTGATCGAGGCCGGCGTGGTGATCCCGTTGCGGGTCGCCGAGCGGGAGGCCACGCGCACAGTGTCCGCTCGTGGCACCGTGATCGCGGTCTGGGGGCCCTCCGGCGCGCCGGGCCGCACGACGCTCGCGATCAACATCGCCGCCGAGGTCGCGGCGGCGGGCCACACCGTGGCGCTCGTCGACGTCGACAGCTACGGAGGCGGGATCGCGCCGGCCCTCGGGATGCTCGACGAATCGCCCGGTTTCGCCGCGGCCTGCCGCCTCGCAGGGACCGACAGCCTCACCCGGCCGGAACTCGAACGCATCGCGCAGCGCTACACCTCGCCGCGCGGCGCGTTCTGGGTGCTCACGGGCATCGGGCGCCCCTCGCGCTGGCCGGAGCTGTCGGGCGAGCGCGTCTCGAAGACCATCGAGGTGCTGCGGAAGTGGGCCGACTACGTCGTCCTCGACACCGGCTTCAGCCTCGAAAGCGACGAGGAGATCTCGAGCGACCTGTTCGCGCCGCGGCGGAACGCTGCGACGCTGACCGCGCTCCGGTCAGCGGACCACGTCGTCGCGTGCGGGCTTGCCGACCCCGTCGGGCTTGCCCGCTTCCTGCGGTCGTGGGCCGAGCTCGCCGAGGCGGTCTCGACGGACAGGGTCAGCGTCGTGATGAACCGGGTGCGGCCG
>NZ_JASJXJ010000083.1:0-16477 GCF_035018685.1 Cryobacterium sp. RTC2.1 | reverse complement strand
CCCGCGCACCTGCACAGCAGGATAGGGCAGTGGCTTCCTTTTCCTGGGGGCCCCCATGTATTTGCATAACCTGAAATCATCTCCCCGGCGGGTGCTCGTGACGGGTGCCGCCTTCACCCTCGGCCTTCTGCTCGCGGTCGGCGGGGCCGGGGCAGCGCACGCTGCCGGCTCGGTCCAGGCCGTCATCGGCCTCGGCTCCCTGGACAGCTTCGGAGTGCTCGGACACACGACGGTCACCAACACGGGCGCGACCACGATCACGAACGGTGACCTCGGCCTCAGCCCGGGAACCTCCGTCACGGGGATCGCCCCTGTCACGATCGACAACGGCGTGGTCCACGCCACCGACGCCCAGTCCGAGCTCGCCCAGGCCGACCTGACCACTGCCTTCAACGATGCGGCCAGTCGGGTGCCCGACGTCTCCAACCTCATCGACCTCGCCGGCCAGACCCTCGCCCCCGGCGTCTACGCCGGCGGCGCGCTCTCCCTCAGCGGCACAGTCACCCTGGCCGGAAGTGCAAGCTCGGTCTTCATCTTCCAGGCCGCGAGCACGCTGATCACTGCGTCATCGAGCACCGTCGCCTTCTCCGGCGGCGCGAACGCGTGCAACGTTTTCTGGCAGGTCGGCAGCTCGGCGACGCTCGGCAGCGGATCCGTCTTCGCCGGCACGATTCTCGCCCAGACGTCGATCACCGCCGAGACCGGCGCCACGGTCGCAGGCCGACTTCTCGCGAGCACCGGCGCAGTCACCCTGGATTCCAACGTGATCACCCGGCCCAGCGACTGCGCGGCGCGGACCGCGATCGTCGCGAGCACGCCGACGGCGGCGCAGACCGCGGCGGCCGCCGCAGCGGCGCAGGCCGCCGCCGCCCAGGCCGCAGCAGACGTGGCCGCCACGGCCACGCCGACACCCTCGGCCACGACTCCGTCCAGCACGACCGGGCCCGTCACGGAGCTTGCCGCGACCGGAATCAACATCGCCCCCGCTCTGATCGGAACCGGCGCGCTGCTCGGCGTCGGACTCGTGCTCATACTGGCCGGGCGTTCACGGCGAGCGCGCCGACTCCGCTGACCGCAACATCGCGCCCAACGGCACGCGGCCCTTCCGCCAGACTGGGCAGCGGTTACACCGGCATCCGATTCTGGCCTGCGTATCGGGGAGTGCCGCTCATCGCAGCTCGGTGAGAGCGAACAGGGCGGTTCGCACGCGCTTCATCGCGGTCGTGAGGCCCCATTCGGCGGAGAGACGGTCGAGCTCGGCATCCTGCTCCGGGGTGCTCGGGCGGATCCGGGCGTCGAATGCCGGGAGCTTCAGGTCGCGCACGACGTTGACGACGGTCGGGGCGACCGTGAGGTAGTCGGCGGCGGCGATGATCTTGCCGCGCACACCCGCTGCCAGCGCCGAGGCCGGATCGGCGGCCGCTGCGACGATCCCGTCGAGGTCGCCGAAATCGGCAAGCAACGTAGCCGCGGTCTTCTCACCCACCCCGGCGACCCCGGGAAGTCCGTCGGAGGCGTCGCCGCGGAGGGCCGCGAAGTCGGCGTACTGCGCCGGGGTGACCCCGGTCTTGGCAAGCAGCGCGGCATCGGTGAGCGTCTCCAGCCTGGCCATGCCGCGTCCGGTGTAGATCACCCGCACGTCGCGGGAGTCGTCGACGAGCTGGAAGAGGTCGCGGTCGCCGGTGATGACATCGACGGGCACGTCCGCGTGCGAGGCGAGGGTGCCGATCACGTCGTCTGCTTCGTGCCGCGGGGCGCCGATCACCGGGATTCCGAGCGCGGCGAGCAGCTCGCGGATGATCGGAACCTGCGCGCTGAGGAGGTCGGGGACGTCCTCGGTCGCGGTGGGGGCATCCGCTGCGGGAGACTCGACAGCCGCGGCGACCCGGTGGGTCTTGTAGGTCGGGATCAGGTCGACGCGCCACTGCGGCCGCCAGTCGTCGTCCCAGCAGGCCACGATCTCAGTAGGCGGGAACTCGGTGACGAGCCGGGTGATGATGTCGAGCAGCCCGCGCACGGCGTTGACCGGCTGGCCGTTCGGCGCGCGCACGGTGTCGGGCACCCCGTAGAAGGCGCGGAAGTACAGGGCAGCGGTGTCGAGCAGCATCCGGCGCTCCGGTGGAGTGGTCACGGCGGAATCCTGACATATCGGACCCCCGTGCGTCCACCGGGGCGGGATCCCTGTCGTGGCGGGCTGTTGTGCCGGCCGAAACGCCCCCGCTCACCAGGGCGAGGGGCCGCCGCCGGGAACCGGGCCGCCGTCGAGGAGCAGGGCGCCGAGCGCGGCCTCGTCGCGTTCGGCGTGGTGCTGGCGCACGTAGAGCTCGAGGTCGGCGACCCGCTGCGAGTGACGGGCCTCGAAGGCGAGCGGCCAGGGGCCGAGCGCATGCCCGGCCCGTGCGATGACCTCCTCGACCGAGCGCGCGACGAGACCCCGCACCCTCGCCGCGAGGAGCGCCCCGGCCTGTCCGGTCGCGGTGCCGTCGTCGATCGACGCTGCCGTTGCCGCGAGGACGCCTCCGCACGCGCTCAGGGTCACGTCGATCGCACCGAGGTGCGCGAGTGCGATCTGGTCCGCCGGCCAGTCCTGCGCGCCGCGGAATACCCGACGGGCGATCCCGACCGCGCCGCCGAACCAGCACGCGGCGACGCCGATCCCGCCCCAGGCGTAGCCCGGCCGGTTGAAATACCAGTCGTCCTCGCGGATCGCGACCGCGGGCACGCCGCGGAAGTCAACGGGACCGCTCGTGATCGAGGGCAGTCCCCTGCCGACCCAGGTGTCCTCGAGCACGGTGATGCCCGGCGCGGCGAGGTCGACCGCGAAGAGCCGCAGCGCATCACTCGAGGTGTGCGCCGTGACGAGGGCATTGCTCAGCGAGCCCGCGAGCGAGCACCACGGCTTGAGCCCGTCGAGTCGCCAGCCCTGCTCCGACTCGGTCGCGTCGAGGCGGGTGCCGCGCGCTTCGGCCGCGAAGACACCCCAGCTGCGGGTCCGGCCCGTCTCACCGCCGGGCAGCTGCGCCGGTTCGACGGATGCCTGGCCCAGGACCGAGAGGGCGGCGAGATGACCGTCGGTGACGCGCGCCGCCGACAGGTCGGCCGCCGAGACCGTCGCGAGCATCTCGAAGAGGTGCCGGGTATTGCCCTCCCCGATGGCCGGAAGACGGGAACCGAGGTGCGTTGCGAGGCGGAGCGCCCGCCCGGTGTCGCCGGTCACGAGGAGGGCCTCGTCGGCGACCACCCGGAGTTGCTCACTCGACTCGCGATCACCGGGCGCACCGAGCCAGACCGGGGCACTCTCACTGTCGAAGTTCCGCTGGTTCATCTGCGGCCTCGCCTTCTTTCGCTTGTCATTCTTGACCCGCGTGCACTGTTTCGGCGTCCTCCTCTCGCCGAGCCCACTGTGCCGCATCCCCGGTTCCGCTGTGTTCGTCGTTTCACCCTCGCCGCCGGACCCGCGTTCGGATCCGAGCGTGCCCGTCCGGCCCCTGGATCAGTCGGTGATGTCTGTGAGGGCCCGGCCGGAGGGGCGGGTCGGCGACTTGGCGGTCGCCTTCCGCGGCAGGCGGTTCTCGGCGCTGACCATCCAGGCGTACTGCTCGAGCTTCTCGATGAAGCCGTGCAGGATATCGGCGCTTGTCGGGTCCTCTTCGTCAACGGCGTCGTGCACCTTGCGGATGTTCTTGACCGTCGCGTCGAGCCGTTCCGTGATCATGACGACGGTTTCCGCGGTGTCGACCTCGCCCGCCGGGAACTTCGGCAGGTGGGTGTCCTTGGCGACCGT
The DNA here is from genome assembly GCF_035018685.1 of Cryobacterium sp. RTC2.1. Classification (NCBI taxonomy): domain Bacteria; kingdom Bacillati; phylum Actinomycetota; class Actinomycetes; order Micrococcales; family Microbacteriaceae; genus Cryobacterium; species Cryobacterium sp. RTC2.1. Next base: position 12,693 of record NZ_JASJXJ010000083.1, on the reverse strand, counting down.
CTCGGTGCGTCCGTCGGGGAGGGCGTCGAGTGCGCGCATCCGCTCGGCCAGCTCGTCGGAGAAGATGCGTGCATCGTCGATGATCTCGTCGAGCTGCAGGTGCAGGTCGCGGAAGTTGTGGCCGACGACACTCCAGTGCGCCTGCTTGCCCTGAACGTGGAGTTCGATCAGGTCGACGAGGACGGACTGGAGGTTGCCGCCGAGTTCAGCCGATGCCTTCATGGGTGTGCCCCTCTCACGCGGGACGTCGGCTCCGACGGATGCCGGGCGAGGGTCCCGCTCGTTTCGAACAGCACGATAGCAGGGGTGTCGCCGCCGTGTCAGGTCGAGCGGATGCCCCTGTTCGGGTGTGCCTCGACCGGCGCTAGGCCTGGGTGTCGGCCGGGGTGTCGCGGCGGCGGAAGAGCGCGGGCCCGGACTGGTCGACGGCGAGCTGAAGCCGCTCGTCGTGCGTGCCCGGCAGGGGCGGGAGCGCGTCGAGCGGCCACCAGGCCGCCGCCGTATTCTCGCCGTCGGCCGGGTGCGGCTCACCGCTCACCCACCGGCAGCGGAAGAGCACGTCGAGATATTGGGCGTGATCGCCGTTGGCGTATTGGAGGGGCTCGCGGGCGAAGACACCGACGAGAGCGTCGACCTCGGCGACGATGCCGGACTCCTCGAGGATTTCGCGGGCCGCGGCATCCGCGGGTTCTTCACCGGGGTCGACGACGCCGGCGACGTTCGACCAGTTGCCGTTGTCGGCGCGGCGGACGAGGAGCGCTTCGTCGCCGCGCACGACGACCGCGGTGACGCCGATGAGCCAGAGCGGGGCGTGTCCGATGCGCTTGCGCAGTTTGAGGATGAAATCGGGGGTGGCCATCCTTCGAGCCTAGCCAGCGGATCTCCTGAGTTGGCCACCGCGGCACCGGTTGCCGGGATGCGCAACCCCCCTCGCGCTCGAACTCACCGCACAAGCCGGGTGCGAGACTGGTGACGCGGCCTCTCAGACGGACCGCGACAGGGGGGCGACATGACCGGATCACGGGTCGAGGGAGCGCGGCGGGGGACTTCGCGCGGCACCGGGCGCCGAATGGCGGCGGCGCTCGGCGCAGCGGCACTGCTCTGCACAACGCTCTCCGCGTGCGGGACGGCGGCACCGTCGCCGACGGCCAGTGCGACGGCATCGGCATCGGCCTCGGCCTCGGCCTCGGCCGTCCCAACGGCGACAGGTGCCCCGACCGGCACCCCCTCCGGATCACCCACAGCGGTCCCCACGCCCACGCCCGGCGATGACGTTCCCGCAGCCTGCTCCGCCGGCGCGCTCGGCGCCACCCTGGCCTCGCGGCCGATGGACAGCGGGATGAGCAGCTTCTACTGGGACCTCACTTTGACCAACACCGGATCCCAGGCCTGCACCGTGCAGGGGTACCCCGGTGTCCGGCTGGTGAATGCGGTCACCGGGGCACTGCTCGGCCCGGCCGCGGCACACGAACGCTACCCGACGGTGACGGAGGCTGCCGTCGAACTCGCTCCCGGGGCATCCGCCTACAGCCTGCTGCACCTGAATCAGGCGGGCGCATACACCTGCACGCTCGTGGCCGTCACCGAGCTCGACGTGACACCGCCCGGCACGGATGTCCCTCGCCGGGTGACGACGCCCAATCCGATCCAGGGTTGCGACGACCCGCTCATCGGCCTCGTGAAGGTCGGTCCGTTCGCCCCGGCTTCTCTCGTCTACTAGTCACAAACCGGGCCGGCCCCGTTGGCAGCCGGTCCGAGCGGGATCGGCTAGTAGCCGGGGCGCCAGGTCGCGGCGGCGACCGCGGCCTCTGGGTCGGCGATGGCGACGCCGTTGACGCCGTCGCGCACCGCTTGGGTGACCACGGCGACGGCGACGCGGCGCGACACCTCGGGCAGGTCCCGGAACGAGGGCAGCACGGCCGCGCCGGGCCGGGTCACGTCGACCATGCCGGCGATCGCGTGGGCGGCGGCGAGGAGCATGGCCCGGTTCAGCACGGTCGCCCGGGCGACGATCGCTCCGAAGCAGATCCCCGGATACATGAGCGCGTTGTTGCCCTGGCCGATCTCGTAGTCGACCCCGTCGAACCGCACGGGGGCTGACGGGCAGCCGGTGCTCACGAGGGCCGCGCCGGCCGTCCACTCGATTACGTCGGCCGCGGTCGCCTCGGCGAGCTCGGCCGGGTTGGAGATCGGGCAGATCAGCGGGCGTTCGACGTGGGCGGCCATCTCACGCACGGCAGCCTCGGTGAAGGCGCCGAACTGGGTCGAGGTGCCGATGAGCGCGGTCGGGTGCACGGCGGCGATCACGCTGTGCAGCGAGCACGGGTCGGCGAGCGCGGGCGCGAACGCATCGCCGGCCAGTTCCCGTGCGGGCCGGGCGTACCGGCGCTGGCCGGCGGTGAGGTCGGGCAGGGTGTCGACGATGAGCCCCTGCCGGTCCATCAGGTAGATCCGGGCCTCGGCCTCGGCGAGGGACTGTCCCCCGGTCACGACGAGCTCGTCGACGATCTGGTCGGCGATGCCGATCCCGGCGGTCCCCGCGCCGAAGATCAACACGCGCTGGTCGCCCAGGGTCAACCCGGAGATCAGGATGCTCGTGTTCAGGGCGGCGAGGATCGTGACGCCGGTTCCCTGGATGTCGTCGTTGAGGGTGCAGATGCTGTCGCGATACCGCTCGAGGATCGGCGCCGCCGTCGCGCGGCCGAAGTCCTCCCAGTGCAGCAGCGCGCCCGGGAACAGCCCGAGCGCCGTCTGAACGAAGTCGTCGATGAACCGGTCGTAGTCGGCGCCACGGATGCGCGGAAACCGATTCCCGAGGTACCGCGAGTCGTCGAGCAGCCCGGCATTGTCGGTGCCTACGTCGATGAACACCGGCAGGATCTGGGCGGGGTCGATGCCCGCTGCCGCGGTGTAGACGGCGACCTTGCCGGTGAGGATCTCGGCCCCGTTGACGCCCCAGTCGCCGATGCCGAGGATTCCCTCGCCGTCGGTCGCGACGATCAGGCGGATGTCCCGGCCGTTGGCGTAGATCTGGAGCGCCTCCCCGATGCTCTCGGGATCGAGTGCGGAGATGTAGGCGACATCGCTGCCCGCGTAGCAGTCGCTGTACTGCTGGATCGCCTGGGCGACGGTCGGCGCGTACACGATCGGCAGGAATTCGACGAGGTGCCGGGACATCGCATAGTAGAACAGCCGGCGGTTGCGCGCGCAGACGTCCATCAGGAACAGGCGCTTCTCGAGGTCGTTCGGCCGGGCCAGGAACCGCCGGTAGAGCTGACCCGATTGCTGCTCGATGGTCTGCACGACGTGCGGCAGCTGCCCGGTGATGCCGCCGCGCATCCGCTCGGCCCGGGTGAACGCGGTGCCCTTGTTGCGGTACGGGTCGGAGAGCAGGGAACGCCCGGTCATGAAGTGCCTCTCGCGAGTTGGAGGCCGCGACGGTGTGACCGGTGTGCCGGGCCTGAGGCTGCTGCCTACCCCGCTTCACCCAGTTTAACCCCGCGTTTACCCGAGGTTCGTCCCTGCATCGGCCGCCGAGTCGGCGCGCGCCGCATTCTTCTCCTCGCGACGGACAGCCCTGCGCTCCCTGCCGCCCTCGACGAGGAAGTACAGCACCGGGAGCACGATGAGGGTGAGCAGGGTCGAGGAGACCAGGCCGCCGATCACGACCAGGGCGAGCGGCTGGGAGATGAACCCGCCGGTGCCGGTGAGGCCGACCGCCATCGGGAGCAGGGCGAAGATCGTGGCGAGGGCGGTCATCAGGATCGGGCGCAGCCGCCGGGAGGCCCCGTTGACGAGCGCCTCGCGCACGTCGAGCCCCCGTCGCCGGTACTGGTTGACGAGGTCGATCAGCACGATCGCGTTCGTCACGACGATCCCGATCAGCATCAGCACGCCGATCAGCGAGGGCACTCCGAGGGGGATGCCGGTGATCACCTGCAGCGCGATGGCCCCCGTCGCCGCGAACGGGATGGACACGAGCAGCAGCAGCGGCTGCAGCAGCGACCGGAACGTCGCGACCATCACGATGTAGACGATCAGGATCGCGGCGAGCAGCGCGATGCCGAGCTGCTGGAATGCGTCGGTCTGGTCCTTCGTGACACCGCCGAGGGTCGCGGTCGCGCCGGTCGGCAGGGTCGTGTCGGCGAGCACGGTCGCCATCTGGGCGTTGGCGGTGCCGAGGTCGTTGTTGTTCGGCGTCGCCGAGACCGTCGCGGTGCGCAGGCCCTTCGTCGTCGTGAGGGTGGCCGGGCCGTCGACCTGTGCGACGGTCGCGAGGGTGCTGAGCGCGACCGGCCCGGCGAGGGTCGGGATCGGCAGGGCGGCGAGCTCGGCCGTCGTGGCCGGCGAGCTGGCCCCGGTGAGATACACGGACAGGTTCGCCTCGTTGATCACGATCGACCCGACGACGCTCGGCTGCATCGCCTGGGAGACGAGGGTGCCGAGCGCGAGCTCGCTCAGGCCGGCGGAGGCGGCCTTCGTGCGGTCGATCGTCACGGCGAGGTAGGGCCGGGAGGCGGCGAGGTTGCTCGAGCTCTCCTTGATCGCGTCGAGCTTCTTCACGGCGGCGAGGATGCTGTCGCTCGCTGTCTGCAGGTCGGCGCCGTTGGCCGCGGTGATGTCGACGGCGATGTCCGAGGTGCCGCCGAAGCCGCCGCCGGCCGTGACCGAGAAGTCGCCGACGCCGGTGAGTGCGGCGAGCTTGCCGCGGACGGCGTCCTGCACGGCGTCGGGCTTGGCCACACCGTCGGTCGTGATCGAGTAGGTCACGGTGCTCGTGGTCGGCGCTCCCCCGGCGAACGCGGCGAGGGCGCTGCCGCCGCCGATCGACACCTGGACGATCTTCACGCCCGGCGTGCCGCGCACGGCCGATTCGACCGTCGTCGAGGCGGTGTCCTGGGCGGCGAGGCTCGTGCCGACCGGGAGAGCCTGGGCGACCCGGAACGTGGTCTGGCCGGTCGAGCCGAGGAAGTTGACCTTCATGAACGGGATGATCGCGACCGTTCCGCCGAGTACGAGCACGGAGAGCAGCAGGGTGGCGACGGCGTGCCGGAGCGTCCAGCGGATGATCGGCAGGTACCCGGTCTGCAGGCGGCTCGGCTCCTCGACGATCGCGTCCGCGGGGGCGGATGCCGCGCGCCGGGTCCGCCGGGACGCGGCGGCCGCAGCGGTAGGGGTAGCGGGGGTCGCCGCGGGTGCGGACCCGCCAAGGTGGTCCGCGGCCGCGTCGGCGACGGTCGTTGTTTGCGCGGACTCGGCCGCGAGCGCGCCGGGGCCGGTCGGGTCGGCGACCGCGAACGCGGCGGCATCCGTTGTCACGAGGACCGGGGCGGTCTCGGGAGCCTTACCCGGCTGAGCAGAATTCGGCGCCTTGGCAGGCTTCGCGGGCCTGGCGGGCCTCGGGCTCGGGGCGCGCAGGAACCAGTAGGCGAGTACGGGCACGATCGTGAGCGAGACGAGCAGGGAGGCGAGCAGCGCGATCGTGACGGTGAGGGCGAAGGGGCGGAAGAGTTCGCCGGTGGACCCGCCGACGAAGGCGATCGGCAGGAAGACCGTGACGGTCGTGATCGTCGACGCGGTGATCGCGCCGGCGACCTCGCGCACGGCCGCGACGATGGTCTCGGAACGGTCCACCCCGGGCACGAGGTGGCGCTTGATGTTCTCGATCACGACGATCGAGTCGTCCACGACACGGCCGATCGCGATGGTCAGCGCGCCGAGCGTGAGGATGTTGAGCGAGTACCCGACGCCCTGCAGGCCGATGAAGGTGATCAGCACGGAGGTCGGGATCGAGATCGCCGTGACGAGCGTGGCACGCACCGAGAGCAGGAAGACGAGGATCACGAGCACGGCGAAGACGAGCCCGAGGATGCCCTCCTGGGTGAGCGAGTTGATCGACTCCTGGATGAACGGGGCCTGGTCGAAGACGACGGTGAAGGTCGTGCCGGGGACGGCATCCTGAAGCCTCGGCAGGATCGCGCGCACGGCCGTCGATACGTCGACCGTGTTGGCGGCGGGCACCTTCGTGACCGCGATCGTGAGGGCCGGCTGGCCGTTGACGCGGGAGATGCTCGCGACGGGGTTCTCACCGAGCACGACGGTGGCGACGTCGCCGATCGTGGGCGGGGTGGCCGGAGCGGCGCCAGGGGCGGTGCCGGCGCCGGTCGCGAGCAGGGGCAGGGCGGCGATGTCCGCGGCGGAGGTGAGCTTGCCGCCGGCCTGGACCGACAGGGTCTTGTCGCCCTCGGTGAGCGAGCCGGCGGGGATGAGCGCGCCGTTCTGCTGCAGGGCCGAACGGATGGCCTGCGTGCTGAGGCCGCGGGCGGCCAGGGCCGCGGCATCCGCTGTGATGGTCACCCGGCGGCCGACATCGCCGACGAGCGCGGCCTCGCGCACCCCGGACACGTCACGGATGTCGCCGAGCACGCTGCGCTTGAGGTCGTCGGCGAGGGTGGCCTGGTCGCCGCCGGAGACAGCGAGGGAGATGACCGGGAAGTCGTCGATGCTGCCGCTGATCACCTGCGGGTCGAGGTTGTCGGGCAGCCGGGTCTTGATGCGGTTGATCGCCTGGCTGATGCGGGATTCTGCCTTGACGAGGTCTGTGCCGTACGTGAACGTCGCGCTCACGAGCGAGGAGTTCGTGCTGCTCGTCGTCGAGGTGGATTCGAGGCCCGCGATGCCCTGGATGGCGGTCTCGATCGGCGTCGAGACGTCGTCGTTGACGACCTCGGGCGAGGCGCCGGGGTAGCTCGTGGAGACGAGCAACTGCGGCAGCTGCAGGGAGGGGATGAGTTCCTGCTTGAGGCTCGTGAGGGCGAGGCTGCCGAAGATGGCGGCGACGATCGTGATCAGGGCGATCAGGGCCCTGTTCTTCATGCTCAGCACGGCGAGAAAATGCATGGCTCAGTATCGCATCGCCGTGTGACGCCCGTGTTGCGTTTCGCACCCCCGGTTCGGCGCGGAATGGCGCCTCGGAGTCAGACGACGTCGGCGAGGTACCCGGTGTCGGGCAGCGGATGCCGCAGCAGCGTCCCCCAGGCCAGGCCCAGTGCGTCCACAGCGCATTCCATCTCGAACGCCCCGTGGCAGAACGGGACCCGCAGGAAGCGCTCGAAGGCGCCGTCGACGCCGAAGCGGGGACCGGCCGGCACGAGAAGGCCGTGGTTGCGCGCGGCGAGCGCGAGCTGGGAGCTCACGGGTCGCCCGAGGTTGACCCACGCCGTGAGGCCGCCGTCGACGTGCGGCACGGTCCACTCGGGGAAGCGCTCGGCGAGGAGCGCCTCGAGGTGGTCGCGCCCGGCCCGGAGCTCGCGGCTGCGGCGCTCGAGAATCGCCGGCATCTCCGGGAGCATCCGGGTGACGATGAGTTGCTCGAGGATCGGCGTGCCCATGTCCGTTGCCGTGCGCGCGGCAACCAGCCGGCGGATCAGCGCGGGCTCCGCCCTGATCCAACCGATGCGCAGGCCGCCCCAGATGGTCTTGCCCACCGAGCCGACCGTGACGACCGTGGCGGGGACGCCGGCGCCAGACCCGCTTCCATAGCCGTTCATTCCTGCATTTCCCGGCTCGCCCTGCGCGTATGCCGCGAACGGCATGAAATCGTCGGTCCGGTCGATGCTGAGCTCTCCCATGGTCTCGTCCGCGATGAGGACCGTGCCCTGCCGGGCGGCGGCCTCGATGACGCGGGTCCGTTGCTCGGTGGGCATCGTCTGCCCGGTCGGGTTGTGGAAGTCGGGCATCAGGTAGCCGAGCACGGGATTGCTGCCCCGGAGGGCCTGGAGCAGGGCGGGCTCGTCCCAGCCGGACGAGCCGTCGCCCACGCGCGCCGTCACGCTCACCGGCACGAACCGCGCCCCGGCCGCGCTGAGCGCCTCAACCGCGTGCGGGTAGCTCGGCTGTTCGATCAGCACCCGGTCGCCGCGGCTGACGAACACCCGGGCGAGCAGCGAGATCGCGTGCTGGGCTCCGATCGTCACCATGATCTGGTCCGGGTCGGTCGGGAGCCCCCGCTCCCGGTAGCGTTCGGCGATCGCGGCGCGCAACTCCGGGATGCCGACCGGATCGAAGCCCGGACCGTTCAGGTGACGCGAGAGGTCCTCTGCTGCCCGCGCGGCGACATCCGCCAGCCCGCCGAGGGCCGACATCGTCGCCTTGCTGAGATCGAGGACGCCGCTGTCGCCCGACGCGCTCCCTGAGCCAGGGCCGGCCGCCGCGCCGGAGCCCGGCAGCCGCACCACGCTGCCCGAACCGCGCACGCTCGAGAGCAGCCCCGCGGCGCGCAGCTCGCGGTAGGCGGCCGTCACAGTCGTGCGGCTCAGCCCGAGGCGCACGCCCAACTCGCGTTCGGCGGGCAGGCGGGTGCCGGCGGTCAGGCGGCCGTCGAGGGCGAGCAAGCGGATGCGATCGGCGAGCCCCCGGTAGGCACTCCCGCCGGTGCGCCACTCGCCGAGCTTCGACTCGAGGGCACGGGCGCTGAGCTGGGTGTCCGACATGAGGCCACTCTAGACAGATTGGCTACTTGATAACAGTCCACTCGTGCAATTGGATTGGTTTCCATGACCCGTCGTCTCATTCAGCTGCTTATTGGCCTCTTCCTGTACGGCATCGCGATCGCGCTGATGGTGCGCGGCGCGATCGGCGTCGCTCCCTGGGACGTGCTCACCCAGGGCATCGACGGCCACACCCACCTCGGGTTCGGCCTGCTGACCGTCATCCTGAGCGGCGTCGTGCTGCTGTTCTGGATCCCGCTGCGCCAGAAGCCGGGCGTCGGCACCGTGATCAACGCGCTCCTCGTCGGCCCGTCGGTGGATGTCGGCCTCTGGCTGGTGCCCGCCGGCCTCGACCTGTGGCTGCGCGCGCTGCTCTTCGCGGCAGGCGTGCTGCTGCTCGCCGTCGCGACCGGCCTCTACATCGGGGCGCACCTCGGCCCCGGACCCCGCGACGGCCTGATGACCGGCCTGCACCGGCGCACCGGCTGGCCGATCTGGATCGTGCGCACCGGCATCGAGGGCACCGTGCTCGCGCTCGGCTGGGTGCTCGGCGGCAACGTCGGCATCGGGACCGTGCTGTTCGCGGCGCTCGTCGGCCCGCTCTGCCAGTGGACCATCCCCCGCCTCGCGCTGCCGCTCCCCGCGCCTCGGACGCCCTCGCCCGCTTCGACCCTGGCCGACGCGCGCTAGAGGTTGCGGTCGGCGTAGGCCAGGAGGGCCGCGCGGACGAAGGCCGCCCCGGCAGGGCCGCCGTAGTTCGCGGCGAAGCGCTCGTCGGAGACATACATCTCGCCGAGGCCCGTGAAGTACTCCTTCGAGGGTCCCGCGCCGCCCGGCCCTCCGCCGGGGGTGCCCGGGATGGCCCGCAACCAGTCGAACTGCCGCTGCGCGAGGGCCTGGGCCTCGGCTCCCGCCGGGTCGAGCCGGCCCGATGCTCCGGAGGCTCCGGAGGCACCGGAGACTCCGGCGGCCGCCGCGCGCCAGTCCGCGAGGAGCTGCGCCTGCCGCTCCTGCCACGCCACCTTCTCCGCGGCGCTCATCTCGCGCCACCAGGCGTCGCCGCTCGCCCAGGCCGCGGCTCCCCAGCGCTGTTCGACCTCCTCCCTGTGTTCCGTGGGATCGAATCCGTCGAACATGTTCTCTGCCATGAGTTGTTCCTTTCTGTTCAGGGTGGTGATGGTGTCCTCGACCGAGCCGATCTGGCGATCGAGGCGGTCACGCTCGCCGCGCAGCCAGGCGAGGTGCGCGCCGAGGGCGCGGGCGGCATCCGTTTCGTGGTCGAGCACCTCGCGAATGGCGGGCAGCCCGAGCCCGAGGGCGCGCAGCATCAGGATGCGCTGCAGGCGCACGAGCGCCGCCGCGTCGTAGTAGCGGTAGCCGTTGGCGCCGATCCGACTCGGCGGGAGCAACCCGAGGTCACCGTAGTGCCGCAGCGTGCGGCTCGTCGTCGACGCGAGCCGCGCGATCTCCTGGATCGACCAGTCCATGTCCACTCCCCGTCCGTTGTGTTCTCCACGATAATTCTTGACGTTGCGTCAAGGTCAAGCGGGCTCCCGAATCCGATTCGGTACCATGTGGCATGCACGACACGACCGAGGCAACGGATGCCGCGGCGCGGCCCCGCGCGCGCCTGGCACTCCGGCTCGTGCCCGCGGCCCTGGTCTCTGCGTCCGCGGTGCTGCTCTTCGGACTGCACACGCCGGTCTCGATCCCCGCGGGCTACCTGCTTCTCGGACTCGCCCTCGCGACGGCCCTCGTCATCGACCGCCCGCTCGCCCGCGACCTCGCCCTCATCGCCCTCGGCCTGCTCCTGATCAGCACCATCTCGCTCGCGGCCAACATCGACTACCCGAACATGGCGCTGACGGGGGCCGTGCTCACGCTCGCGGTACTCCTGCCGTACCTGGTCTCGCGCTACCTCTACCGCGAGCGGGCGATCCGGTTCCCGATCCGCACCGGGCGACCCTGGACATCCGCAGCGCTCGGGTACCTCGTCGTCGCGATCGCGCTCGGCTATGCGATTCTGCCGACCTATTTCATCCGCTCCGGCGCCTTTCACAACTGGCCGACCGTCACCGCGCCGGACGAGATCGGGCGGCTCTTCGTTGGCGTCGGTTTCGTCGGAATCTGGGACGAGCTCTTCTTCATCTGCACCGTGTTCGCCCTGCTGCGTCGGCACTTCCCGGACTGGCTCGCGAACCTGCTCCAGGCGGTGATCTTCACCTCGTTCCTCTGGGAACTCGGCTACCGCAGCTGGGGCCCGCTGATCACCTTCCCCTTCGCACTCCTGCAGGGCTTCACCTTCGCGCTGACCAGGTCACTCGGCTACGTCATCGTCGTGCACCTGCTCTTCGACCTCGTCGTCTTCCTCGTGATCGTGCACGCACACACCCCGGCCTGGCTGCCGATCTTCCTCTACTGACGCGCACCCGCCCGCGCGCGCCCGCGCCCGCGACCGGAAAGGTGCTCGGGGGTTGCGCACCGCCGAAACGCGATATATCGTGAATCACACCAGACGCGATATAACGCGAAAAAGTTTCGGCGTCCGCAACGGACGCCCACAGAAGGAGCACACAATGGCACTCGAAAAATGGCTGGTCGCCCCCGGGCAGACCCGGGTGATCGACGTCGAACTCGTCAACCGGCTCAAGGTCGGGCTGATCGGCGGCAAGGTCGACATCATCGGCCACGACGAACCGTTCACCCGCGTCGAGGTGCACAGCGTCAGCGGCAAGGACCTCCGCATCTCCCTCGACGGAGACACCCTCGAGGTCGACCACCCGCAGCTGCGCTGGGACAACTTCATCGAGGTCTTCGCCTCCTTCCGCGGCAGCGCCAGGGCGGACGTGAGCATCACCGTCCCGCGCGACGTCGCCCTCAAGCTCGGCGTCGTCTCGGCCGGCGCGCTCATCACGGGCCTCCGCAGCGACCTCAAGCTCAACACCGTCTCCGGTGACCTCGTCGTCGACGGCGTCACGGGCGACATCGAAGTCAACGCGATCAACGGCGAGATCTCGGTCAGCAACCACTCCGGCGACATCACCACGCACACCGTTTCCGGCGATGTCACCGCGAGCGGCAGCATCCGCCGGTTCAGCGTCGACGGCGTCGCGAGCAACGTGTTCCTCGACCTCGAGGGCTCGCCGGACACCGTCAACACGAACACCGTGAGCGGCAACCTCACCGCACGCGTCGAGGCCGGCCTCCCGATCAAGTACCACCTCAACACCATCTCGGGGGTCCTCCAGCTCGACGACCAGACCGTGAAGGGCACCCTCGGCAAGGGCTACGAGTCGAGTACGGGCGTGCTCGCGGGCAGCTGGCTCGAACTGCACGCGAACTCCGTCTCCGGTGACATCTCGATCGTCCGGCGTCCGGCCGCGGCGGCGGATGCCCCGGCGAGCGCCCCGAGCGCAGCCGCCGGGTTCGAAGCGCCGGGCGAGGCCCCGGCGGACACCGCAACGGGGGCCTCGGCATGACTCCCGTCTTCGCCCACGGCAGCCTGCGGCTCTACCTGCTGAGCCTGCTCGCCGAGCAGCCGCGGCACGGTTACGAGCTGATCCAGGCGCTCAGCGACCGGTTCGGCGGCACGTATATCCCGAGCGCGGGCACGATCTACCCGCGACTGGCCAAGCTCGAGGAGGAGGGCCTCGTCACGAAGTCGACGGACGGCCGCAAGACCGTCTACGAGATCACCGACGCCGGACGCGCCGAGCTCCTCGCGCGCGGGGGCGACCTCGACGCACTCGAGGACGAGGTCACCGACTCGGTGCGCCGGCTGGCGGACGAGGTCCGGTCCGGGGTCGCCGCGGCGATGACGAGCCTGCGCACCGATCTCGCAGCTGCCGCCAGGCGGGCCAGGGATGACGCGGGCTTCGGAGCGGGCGGCCGGGCACGTGGGGGTTCGAGTCCCACCACCGGTTCCGCCGTTCCGGGCACGGCCGCGGGTGCCGATGCCAGTGCCAGTGCCAGTGCCAGTGCGAGCTACCCGGGCGCGGACGGCCCAGCGGATACCGCCGGTTCCGCCGGCGCGAGCGCGGGCTCGGCGGCTCCAGGCGGCCAGACCCCGCCGGCCGGGACCACGTCGGGCACCTCGACGGACCGTCGCCTCGAGTCCAATCGCGCCCTGCACGAGGCCGATCTCGTGCTCAACGAGTTCCGCCAGCAACTCCGCGCGGACCTGCGCAAGCAGGCCGTGCACGCC
>NZ_JASJXJ010000082.1:0-16541 GCF_035018685.1 Cryobacterium sp. RTC2.1 | reverse complement strand
TATTCGGAGAAGATCGCGGTCGCTCCCGGATCTCATCGGATCTGCGCGTATGGGATCAACACTGGGGCGGGCGGCAATACTCAGTTGAACTGCAAGGACGTCGTTGTGCCTGTTGCGACGATCCCTGATCTGGGCAGGGCGCCGATTGGTGCGCTTGATGCGGCAACTGTCGCGAGCGACGGCGTGACTGTGTCGGGTTGGGCCATCGATCCGGACACGACCGCGTCCATCCGGGTGCATATTTACGTGGACGCGGTGGGTGCGGCGTTCATGGCGGACAAGGACCGTCCGGATGTTGGGGCGGTTTACCCGGTCTACGGTGGGGCGCATGGTTATTCGGAGAAGATCGCGGTCGCTCCCGGATCTCATCGGATCTGCGCGTATGGGATCAACACTGGGGCGGGCGGCAACACCCTGGTCGGGTGCCTTACGATCACGGTCTAAACGGCCGTACGCGGGGCGTACCCTGGTCACCGTTACAGGTAGCAGGGTCGAGGCCGGGAACGGGCGCCGCGTGCGTGGCCTCGCCCTGGACTCGTCATTGGACGGAGCTAGGGAACAGGCATTCGCGTTATTCTAAATGCCGTCCGTAGGAGAGCTTGGCTGACATTTGTATCGCTGGGGCCGGCCTTACCGTCATCGCCACGGCCTGGTGGTCGTGACCTCGCTCGGGGAAAGCCGGACGAAGCCGGGCAAAAACGCGCACAGCATCGAGGCAGTTTCTGTCGCTCGCGGCGAGTTCCTGGATTCACCTACGGGCACGCCGGGCGGGACGGAGGTGACGGTACGCACGCTGCGAACCCAATAGTGCGGATGTCGGCACGGCAGCTGCTACTACTTCGGCGGGACTCGACAGCCGGGTTGAAGACATCACTGCACGTGCCCTTTTTCGATCACACCGCGGACGGCCCTTTTCATTTTGAAAGTTCTTACACACGGCTTCGCGCTCGCGCGAACGGCTCGCGTTCTTAGAGACATCTCTCCGGCTGACGATTGCATATCCTGCGGGACAACCCCATCCAGGGGGCATGGGAGCATTAGTGTCGGAAATTGGCCTCAGTGAGTTTGCAGGGCGCTCCACCATAGTTGTGACGAGCGCCGCCTTGCGCGCTTTCGTACGGTGGCCTTTCGCTGCTGGCTGATGAACGGACTCTCCGATGACCTCTTCAACACCCGATGCCCGTCCGATCGCTCATCGTGGCGAGGCGAGTAAGCGTGTGCGTCGACGTCGGAGGATCCTGGTGTCGCGGGCGCGGGCGCGGTCGTTGTGATCGTTGGGCGGATGGCGGCCTTCGCGATCTACAGTTACAACGATCTGTCCAACCTCATCCACCGTTCGACGATCACGATGTCGACCGCGTCGGCAACGCCGGGGGTACCGCAGAATACCGGCGAGACGAAGGACGCCTACACCGACCGGGCCACTCCGCTGCAATCCGGGTCGATCCCGTGCGTCGAATAGGCCCGGTCACAGCATTACCCATTGACCGTGCGGCACGATTGCGCGGCGCGGTCCCCGGAGTTCGGACCCGGAATGTTGAACTGTTCTTGTTGCTGCTGGCCAGTGTCATTGTGCTCGGCAGTGTGCTGCTCGTGCAGCTGGGAGCTACCGGACACACTGATGCGGCGTTCATCGGTGTGAGCGCGACACTTCCAGCCCTGTCGCTCTTGACGCACGTGGTGATGCGGTTCGCGGCACCGTTATCTGATCCGTTCATTCTGCCGATTATGACCGTCCTCAGTGGGCTTGGGATCGCGGAAATTTATCGGATCGATCTTCATTACGGCTCTACCGGCTGGGCAAGTGCGAGCGTTCGACAAATCGTCTGGTGTGCGATCGCGGTCATTTGTGCACTGGTGACGCTATTGGTTGTACGGAACATTCAGCTCCTGCACCGATACACGTTCACCTTCGGGCTCATTGCCGTGGCCTTACTCGCGCTTCCCCTGGTACCCGGAATCGGAAGAGTCGTCTCCGGCGCTCGGGCCTGGATCAGCATCGGTTCGCTCAGTTTCCAGCCCGGGGAGATCGCGAAGATCGCTTTGGCGGTCTTCTTCGCAGGATACCTTGTGCGACACCGCGACGCGCTGTCGCTCTTGGGGAACAAACATCTCGGATTTCGATTTCCCCGCGTTCGCCATACGGGCCCGATCGTTTTGGTCTGGCTGCTCTCTATCCTTGTGGTGATCGCCCAACACAATCTCGGCCCTGGCCTGCTTTACTTCGGGATCTTTCTCGTCTTGATCTACGTTGCCACAGCACGGCTCAGCTGGCTCATCATCGGTGGTCTACTCATCGTGGCGGGCACCGCTGCTGGCAATGCCAGCCTCAGCTACGTGAACCTTCGGATCACTAACTGGTTCACCCCATTCGACACCCAGGTCTACAACGCGACCGGCGGAAGCTACCAGCTCGTCCAAGGTCTATTTGGCTTCGCGCACGGTGGCCTGATTGGCACTGGCCTTGGCCAAGGGCAGCCTTGGATCACCCCGGTCTCGCAAAGCGACTACATCTTCGCAAGCCTCGGTGAAGAACTCGGCCTCGCGGGGATCTTTGCCATTCTCTCCCTCTACCTTCTCTTCACCGCGCGCGGCCTGCGAATCGCGCACGACAGCGCCGACGACTTCAGCACTCTCCTCGCCGTCGGGCTTGCCTTTGTCGTCGCCCTGCAGACGTTCATCATCATCGGCGGACTTACCCGCATCATTCCACTCACCGGACTCACCACCCCCTGGCTCTCTGCCGGCGGATCCTCCGTCATCTCCAACTGGGTCATCGGGGCCCTCCTCCTACGAATCTCCAATCAACGCCGCCCATCACGCCAGCGGGCGGGACCTAAAAGTTCATGATCCGAGATGCCAGTGACCAAGCCCGGTTCACGTCTTGACAGATCCTCGGTTGCGTCCCGCGGAGCGGTGCACTTCCCGGTCTTGGGGCGTTGCCACTCTCGTAGGTCAGCAAGGCGTCGTGACCGGCCGCGGCCCGCGCAAAAGTCCTCGTGCGTTTCCACTATTTTAGGCGTGCCAGAATTCCTCTATGAGGCATTCCGTCTTTGCCAGGTCCCATCCAATGGTTCGCGTCCGCCCAGCGCGAGGGTGTGCCCTGTGCGCGTCCGATTTCGTCCGCCGGGCCCGGTGGTGATCCTCTTGGATACTAATGGGCTGCCTCTGACGCGGGAGGACGTGGCGCGTTCCTCTGACCGTGCCCGGGTCTCCCGGGCACGGCAGTCCAGTAAGGGGTATCACCTGGCGTGGCTGCTGGCCGGCCCGGGACTGCTGGTCATGCTGGGCGAAAATGACGGGCCAAGCATGGTCTCCTACGCCGCGGACGGGGCCAACTATGGCACGGGGTTCTTTCTGCCTTTCATCGTTGTTCTTTTCGCGATGTCTTACCTCTGTCAGGAAATGTCCATGCGGGTAGGCGCCGTGACCCATCGTGGCTACGGCGAACTGGTCCTGCAACGCTACGGTCGTCTCTGGGGGTGGTTCGGGGCAGTGGACCTCGTGCTCACAAATCTCGTCACCCTGGTCTCCGAGTTCGTCGCGATCCGGGTCGGTCTGGCCTTCTTCGGCCTGGGAGCGCCGGTCGCTGCCAGTCTGGGGATCGTGTTGGTCTTCCTGACCCTCGCCGGGGGACGGTACCGGCGGTGGGAAAGAATTGTTTTGGGACTGGCCATGTTCAACGGCCTGTTCCTGGTCGCCGCGATCATGGTGCACCCGGATCCGGGTGCCATCGGCGGAGCGTTCGCGACGTGGTCACCGTTTCCCTTTGATGGTCTCACCCCGCTGCTGCTGCTGCTGACTGCAACCATCGGTGCGACCGTCACACCATGGATGGTGTTCTTCCAGCAGAGCGCCTCGGCAGATAAGGGAATAACCCACCAGGACATTAGGCACGGCCGTCTGGACACGGCGGTCGGTGCAGGTTTGGCCGCGGTGTTTGGCTGCGCAGCCCTCATCGTCGGTGCGGCGCTGTTCGCTCATGGCGGCTCAGCGATCCAGGGTCTCGCGGGCGCTGGTTTCCCTGCCGCACTGAGCGCCGTGGCGGGAATGCCGGTGGGCGCGGTCTTTGCCCTGGGCCTAATCGAAGCCGGGGCCGTGGCGATCCTGACTATCTCAGCCAGCACCGCGTACGCCGCCGGTGAATGTATCGGGGTCTCGGCCAGCTTCAACAGTTCCCCCCGCGGCGCAGGCCTTTTCTACGGTGTCAATGTCACCTCGGCCTTGATCTCGGCGGCAGTGATCCTGATTCCTGGTGCGCCGTTGCTTGCCATTGCGCTGAACGCGAATGTGCTGGCCACTGTTCTTCTCCCAGTCACGCTGGTCTTCCTGATGATGTTAGCCAACGACCGTGAACTGATGGGCAAATGGGCCAACACACGCCTGACCAATATATTAGGAACCCTAGTGATCACTTTCATCGCGCTCTGCGCGGCGGGCTACGGAATCATCTCCTTCCTCCAGACCATCCACCTCATTCCGAACTAGTCACACGAACACGAATCCGAGTGCTCCGCAAACGACAAGGAACCCAGGTGAAAAGCTGCAACCATGACACGGAGGACCCTGCGGCGGTACTTGAACCGGGCCAACTGTCCACAGCAAAATCACGCCCGGTCCCCCCGGCTGTGCTGGGCCCCAGCACTCGGAAAGCCTTGTGGGCGTTAAGGATTTTCGTCTTACTGCTGGCCATCCTGGTCACCTACACCTTCATCGCCCCAATCATTAAGTAACCAAATTCAGGGGGATGCCCTCGGCACGCCATGACACGGTCATGTACGCCAAGGAACTTCGGGGCACGTCGATCAAGGTCAACGCTCGCGGCGCGCGCGCAGGTACTCGCCCAGCAGGTTCGGCGCGTTGGTCATTTCTCTACCGTAGGCCCGCGGTCACGGATGTTCCATGGTCCTGCCGCTCCCATGATTGAAGGGGCACTGGCTGGGCACAGCCTGGCGCGGAAGAGTTATCACTATGACCACACATCACGTACTCGTCACCGGCGGGTCCGGCTTCATCGCCGGCCACATCATCTTGCAGCTTCTCGAGCAGGGCCATGTGGTGCGAACCACCGTCCGCTCACTCGCCAAGGAGGGATCCGTGCGTTCCGTGCTCGCCGACGCGGGCTTGGTGCACGGCGAAAACCTCAGCTTCGTCGTCGCCGACCTGCTCAAGAACGCCGGATGACCGGAGGCCGTCGCCGGAGTGGACCACGTACTGCACGTGGCATCCCCCGTGCTACCCGGGCATCTCAAGAACGAGGCCGACCTTATCGTGCCGGCACGGGAGGGCGCGCTGCGGGTCCTGCGTGCGGCCCGCGTGTTGTACGTCTCCGTGGGTGACGATGAGGCCGGGGTTGTGCGTCACGTGGGTTGACGATGGGGTTGTCCACGTCGGCAGCATCATCGTGACGAGCGGCGATGGTCGCGGACGAACGCCCGGGCCGTGATCGTCACGATGATCTTGGCCGGGCTGCTCGGCACGTTGACGGCGACCGCCGCACCCTCAACACGAGGTGGCCCCTTCCCCGGCCAGGTGTGGTAGTCAAGAGTTACTGGCATGACCTTGTGGCAGCAGAACGGAGCTGGACGCGATGATCGTGGTCGCCTCGCCGGAGCAGGCCGAGGCCCTGCTCGACGCGGGGCAGCTGGGCTGTCCCGGCTGTCCCGGGGCGTTGCGCCCGCACGGGTATGGCCGCATCCGCAGGGTGCGCAGCCTCGACGAGGCACCGGTCACGGTGCGACCCCGCTGTGCCCGCTGCCCGGAGTGCGCAGCTACGCACGTGCTGCTGCCCGCAGCGCTGGTGCTGCGCCGGGCGGACACGGCCGAGGTGATCGGCACTGCCCTGGCTGCGAAGGCCCGCGGCGACGGGCACCGCCGGGTCGCGGCCCAGTTGGGCCGCCCGGTCTCCACGGTGCGCCGCTGGCTGCGTCGGGCACGGGAAGCACACGCCGACTGGTTGCATGAACAGGGTGTGCAGCACGCGTACCGTGCCGATCCTGACATCCTGAGCCGCGATCTGGTCTGGCCGACTCCGCTCGGGGACGCGCTGAACCTCCTCGCCGGCGCGGCGCTGGCCTGCCGGCAGCGTTGGGACTGCCCGCTGCCGGTGTGGACGCTGATCGGAATGTTCACCCGCGGCCGGCTCCTCCCCGCGCCCTTGCGCACCTGAGATCCCGCGCCGAGGCGCTTCCGCATGCCCGAAAACCGCCGTCATCGTGACGACCGTCACGATAGACGCCGTCATCGCTGACGACGACCACGTCACCGTGCCGCCCACACCCCCAATTCTCATCGTCAATCAGGATGACGCCTCATCGTCATTCAACGTGACGGACAACACCCGCGACGCCGGCGTGCAGCGTGTCGTGCTCACCTCCGCGTTTCATGCGGTGAGCTGGGGACACCCACACAATGGCCACGTCTTCACCGAGGACGACTGGACCATCCTTGACGGCCCGGGCGTCGACGCATACGGTAAGAGCAAAACACTCGCCGAGCGCGCCGCCTGGCAATTCATGGCTGACGAGGGAGGTGCCATGACACTTGCCACGCTCCCCGTGGCGGTGATGGGACCGGTAATGGGCGACGACGTCTCGGGGGCGAACCGCATAGTCCAGACTATGCTTGAGGGCCGGATGCCTGGCTTCCCCGATCTCTATATCCCCATCGTTGACGTACGCGACGTGGCGATAGCGCACATCCTCGCGATGACGGCGGCGGATGCCGCCGGGCAGCGTCTCCTGCTCTCGAACGGTCCCGCCATCCCGATGCAGCAGATCGGAGCCGTCATCAAGGCGCATCTCGGTGTTGACGCGCGGCACGTGCCCACCCGGTCGCTCGCCGACATGCCCGGTGTTCCCGACCTCGGCTACTCGAAGAAGACTTCGAACGACAAGGCGCGCCGCGTGTTGGGTTGGACGCCGCGCGACCCGCGCAAAGCCATCGTGGCCGCCGCCGAGAGCATGGTGAGGAAGGGATTCGTCACCCGGTAATGTCGCCGGCTGACGCGTTCGCCCGGCATCGAGGGCAAACGTGCGCGCATCGAAGGCACACCTTCAGCGACTACTGCCCGCAGTGATACAAGCCCTTGGGGAAGCCGATGGTGCGCAGTTCGGGATCCAAATTTTCACATTGCCTGGTGTGTTCGGCTGTGCTATCGGCCTCACTGCTCCCGTGGAGCGCGATTGCTTGCGATCTCGATGGCGTGACTCTGTGACGTCGGATATCCGCCAGCACCGGGATATCGGGTCGGAAAGAATCGAAGTGAAGCTCGCACCGACGAGCCCTACCAGCCCTCGCTCGCCCCCGCACCGAAGGAAGCCCATGCCGACGCACACCGTGATTGATCCTGCCATCCTCTACTTCGGAACACCCGTTGCGCTTCTCAGTACGATCGACCGCGACGGTGCCACTAATACGTCCCCGATGTCGTCCGTTTTCTGGCTTGGCCAGACTGCCCTCCTTGGCATGGGCGCCCGGTCCTTGACTGCACAGAACCTTCTCGACACCCGCGAGTGCGTCATTAACCTCCCCACTGCCGAACTAGTCGAGGCGGTAGACAGGATAGCGTTGACGACCGGTCGCATGCCCGTCCCTCCTGGCAAGGCTGGCGTTGGCTATCGATACGAGCCCGACAAGATAGCCTGTGCCGGTTTGCATGCCCGACCTGGTGACACCGTCCGAGCGGAACGGATCGACGAATGCCCGGTTAATCTCGAAGCCCGCATCGTTCATTCGCGTCCCCTCGAGAAAGATGACCCGGCCGATGGCGACACGTTCATTTTCGAAGCCAGGATCACGAGGGTGCATGTCCACGAGTCGATCCGCGTGAAAGGGTCGAAGAATCGTATCGATCCGAACTTGTGGCGGCCTCTGATCATGAATTTTCAGCGTTTTTACGGACTCGGCGACGAGTTGCATCCCTCGCGTTTGGCTCAGACGGACGAGGAGTGGTACCGCTAATGGCGCCCTGACAGCTCATCTCGCCAACGAGAAGCCCTGGCGCCTTGCCGAATCGGTGATCAGGAATGCGACGAAATGCCCTAACCGGGCCGTCTGAACACGGCAAAACGCGATCGAGAAGTGCCGAACGTCGGTGTCGTTCGTGGAACTGGACGGGCATTCTATTGTTGTGAGTGCAGGTTACGCACGTGGAGCCAGATCGTGATGGCGAAGAGTGGAATGTGGCGTGCCGGAAGATTTCTGGCAAACCAGACTGGCAGGTACGTCGGTGGCTGAGCCGCGTTCATCGCCCAGCGACTTTGCGAATCCCGTCAGCGGGCACCTCCCTGCACCGGCGATGAAAACCATTGACTCAGCGCCGATGATCGTCGAAAAGCGGCATCGGCGGTCTCCGGCGAGACTGCAACGGATGACGGATTAGAAGCCGCGATGGTTCGAGCAATCGGCGACGCCGTCTTGATGTGGTGGACATCGATGGCTTGGCTCGGGCATCTCGGAGCGTTTGGAGATCTTGGAGTCGAGCTTGGTGAAGGACTCGCACCGAAGCCCTGAACATTTTCCGTGGCTCAAAGATCACCAAGTCCGTCATCGTCCGTTCGATTGTGCAATGCGATCCGGATGGCATCTCGCAGCAATCCGTCTTGCCTCTCAGCCTCGACTCGCGCAGCGTCGATTTCGGCGTATGCCTTCATTCCCGCGTCGCACACTTTGGGGATTTTTGCTTGGAGGATCTGTTTTCTTACCGTGTCCTCGTCGGCTTTGTTGCAGGCGTTCCAAGCGTTCAGTACGGATCGTCGAGCGATGGCTTCTGCGCGCCCGGATAAAGCGAATCGATCGGTTGATTCGTACTGTTGAGGGATATCGACACCTTCGATCTTGCCCATGTTTAGTACGGCGCTTCTGTGCTGGCTCCGTTGGGCGATGAAAGTCAAAATATCGGCGTAGAGGAGCATCTGCTTTTCCAGCAGCCGCGCCTGCCTATCTGCCGTGATCGTGCGCTTCAGAGAGGCGTCCGAATTCTCCCCAGCGCGCTTTGTAGCTCGACTGGTATTCCAGAAACCGAACAATGCCACTACCAGCACGGCCAACGGCGGGAGCCACACTGAGACTGGCACGCCGATGATCGACCCGGCAGCGGGCGCTTTCGATAGGGCCGTTGTAAGGATGTCCATTCGGACAGCGTAGCGACGCGCTTTCCATCATTTGACTATGGTCTCGGCTACCTTTGCGGTCAAAGGAGAAGCATGAAGATCGCACCACCCCGGGGTTCGACGACCGGCTGAGGCTCGGCACTCATACGCCGACCGTCGGGATCCTGATCTGCGGCCACCGAAACGACTCGACGCTCCGGTACGCGCTCGGCCGTGCAGGATCCCCAATGGCCGTCGCGACCTATACCTATGACGGCTTTCCCGACGCGGAGAAACGAGCACTTCCTCCTGCCGAACGGTTGCTTGCCGCGTTCAACCGCCGGTCGATGCGATGGCAGTCAGCAATGAGCCCCCCGCACCGTTAGACACTCGTAACTATTTTCTTGCAGCCCTGACATTCCTGTGGGGGATACTGAGCTGGTCGATCCCGCTTGAGCGGTGTCGAAAAAATTGAGCAACGATGCCAGGAGACCGGATGACCATGACGCAGTCGACCATCCAAGAAGCTGTAGCGCGGGTAACGGCAGTAGCCGCCGCTCACGCCCAACAGGTTGATGCCGATGGCAGCTACCCTGTTGATTCAGTCGCGGCACTCAGGTCGAGCGGGCTGCTCGGCCTGGTGATCAGCGAGGACGCTGGCGGCATGGGGGCCGGGCCGGTCGAGTTCACGGAGGTGCTGAGCGCAATTGCGGTGGCGTGCGGCTCTACCGCGATGATCTACCTGATGCATGTCGCGGCCGCGGTGACGGTGGCATCCGCCCCGCCTGCCGCGATGCCGGAACTTCTCTCGCGGATGGCTTCGGGCGAGGTGCTCGGTACGCTCGCGTTCAGTGAGAAGGGGTCGCGATCGCACTTTTGGGCTCCCGTGTCCGAGTCGGTAGTCGACGGGGCTGGCCTTCGCTTCACGGCCTATAAAAGCTGGGTGACCTCGGCCGGGTACGCCGACGTGTACGTGATGTCGTCGAAAAGCGCGGTCGACCCGGAGACCGTCGACCTGTATGCGATCCCGGCTATAACGCCGGGTTTGGATATCGCCGGTCCGTGGAGCGGACTGGGGCTGCGCGGCAATGCGTCGAGCCCGATGACGGTAGCGATCACTATTCCGTCCAGTTATCGTCTCGGTGAGCCGGGCAGCGGGTTCGGCACGATGATGGCCACCGTGCTTCCCTGGTTCAACCTGGGCAACTCCGCAGTGTCGCTCGGGCTCTGCACCGCAGCTGTTGATGCCGCGGTCGCACACGTGACCGGTGCCCGGCTGGAGCACCTGGACCAGGCTCTGTCCGCGTTACCTACGATTCGGGCACAAATTGCGAAGATGAGCATCGCGTTGATGGCGCAGAAGTCCTACCTTGCACAGGCGGCCGCGAAAGTGGCGAACCCAGCCGAGGACACTCCGCTGTTCGTGCTCGGGGTGAAGGCCTCCGCGAACGATGCCGCGTTGATGATCACCGAATCGGCGATGCGGGTGTGTGGCGGAGCGGCGTTCTCAAAACACCTACCTATCGAGCGGGCCTTCCGGGATGCGCGTGCGGGGTCGGTCATGGCCCCGACCGCCGACGTGCTTTACGACTTCTACGGGAAGGCTGTCACCGGCCTTCCGCTGTTCTGAGCGCCTGATGTCGAAACTCGTCGGAGCGCCCCTGCTCATTGGAGCGGTCGCTTACACGCCCAACGTTGTTCCCATCTGGGAAGGCATTCGCGAATATTTCGATGAACCGGATACGGCGATGGATTTCCTGTTGTTTTCGAACTATGGCCGCTTGGTCGACGCGCTGCAAGCGGGGATGATCGACATCGCCTGGAACACGAATCTTGCGTATGCGCGGTCCGTGCTTCAGACCGACGGGCACGTGCGGCCACTGGCCATGCGCGACACGGACGCCACATTTTCGACGGTGTTCGTCGCGGCCTCGGGAAGCGGCTGGTCCGGACCCGGCGATATCGCGACCCGGCGCCTGGCACTCGGATCGGCAGACTCAGCGCATGCCGCGATTCTGCCCTTGCACTATCTGCGCGAAGCCGGAGTGGATGTCGATCACCTGCACATTCAGCGCTTCAACAGTGACATCGGCAAGCACGGTGACACCGGTCGCAGTGAGCTGGACGCGATCGATGCGGTGCTTGCCGGTGACGCTGATGTCGCTGCGATCGGTATCACGGTGTGGGAGAACATCGGCCGCGGCGACCTGATGCCGGGCATGCTGGAGCCGGTCTGGCAGACCGAAACCTACTCGCACTGCATGTTCACCGCCCTCGACACCTTGCCCGAGTCGGTCTACGCACCGTGGGTGGCGAAGCTGCTCGCGATGGACTGGGAGGTGCCGGCGCACCGTCGCATCCTCGAACTGGAGGGTCTGACCCGATGGGTCGAACCACACCTCGAGGGCTACAACGGATTGTTTGCGGCGCTCAAGGAACAGGGCGTCGACGCCCGATGGTAATCATGGCGCTGATGCGCACCGTGGAGCAAATGGCCGAAGGCGACACGGCACAGTTTGCGGTCGCGTCGGCGAGCGAACTGGAACTCGTGCGCCGATGGTGCCAGAAAACAGGCAACACCCTCGTCAGCACTTTGATGGTCGAGCAGGACACCGGCCACGTGACCGTGTGCCGAGGCCGGCCACGCAACCCCGGCAGCATGATCCCCGCCGACCGGATGCCCGGAGCGCGGCTCTGGCTCTATACCAACTTTCACTGCAACCTGGCCTGCGACTATTGCTGCGTCGCGTCGTCGCCGAAGACCGATCCGCGTCTGCTCGGCATCGACAATATTCAGGCACTCGTCACCGAGGCCGCCAACTGGGGCGTCAAGGAGCTCTATCTCACCGGCGGCGAGCCGTTCCTACTGCCGGACATCGACGTCATCGTGCGAGCCTGCGTCGACCGGCTGCCGACCACACTACTGACCAACGGGATGCTGTTCCGCGGCCACGGGCTGCGCAAACTACAGGCGATGCCACGTCAAGGCTTCGCGCTCCAAATCAGTGTGGACTCACCCACCCCCGAGGTACACGATTCCCACCGCGGTGTCGGCAGCTGGAAACGGGCACTCGCCGGCATCCGAGTCGCACTCGACGAAGGATTCACTGTGCGGGTCGCCGCGACGATCTCGGCGCACGACGACCCGGCCCTCGATCAGCTGCACGCGCTATTCGACGGGCTTGGGATCCCGCGAGCCGACCAGGTCATCCGCCCCATCGCGCTGCAAGGCGTCGCCGAAGAGGGGGTCGCATTCACGCGCGAATCACTGATCCCCGAGGTGACCGTGACGGCGGACGGTATCTACTGGCATCCCGTCGCCGCCCGTGACGAAAACGCGCTCGTGAGTCGCCAGATACTCCCCCTGGCTCCCGCGCTCGACCGGGTCAGCGAACTCTTCACCCAACAGTGGTCATCGGCAACGTCCGCCACATCGATGTTCGCCTGCGCCTGAAACGAAAGGAGAACACCATGACCACCACCCGCACCACCGCACCGACACATATCAACCAGATTGATTCCGGGCGTCTCACTCGCGCGGTGCTCGCCGCCGTGCGGATCGCCGTGGGGTTGATGTGGCTACAGAATGTGAACTGGAAACGCCCGCCCGACTTCGGGCAAGCCGCGCACGACGGCCTCTACCAGTACACCGCTGACGCCGTGGAGCATCCGGTGCTCGGAGCTTTCAGCTGGCTGGTACAGAATGTCATCTTCCCCAACTTCGCGCTCTTCGGCTGGGGTGTGCTGATCGCGGAATTCTGCCTCGGCGCGTTCCTGCTCGTGGGATTCCTGACACGCTTCTGGGCGGCCATCGGCATTCTCCAGACCATCGCCATCACTCTCTCGGTGCTGAACACCCCCGGGGAGTGGCAATGGAGCTACTACCTGATGTTCGCAGCGCAATTCGTCCTCCTGGCAACCGCCGCCGGAAGGATCGCCGGCGTTGACGGACTGCTAAGACCGCGGTGGTCGCTCGGCTCAGGCCGGCCGAGTCGGATCGCGATGGCCCTCTCATGAGCGCCACCCCACGCACCGGT
Source organism: Cryobacterium sp. RTC2.1 (assembly GCF_035018685.1). NCBI lineage: Bacteria > Bacillati > Actinomycetota > Actinomycetes > Micrococcales > Microbacteriaceae > Cryobacterium > Cryobacterium sp. RTC2.1. The sequence goes on along the minus strand of NZ_JASJXJ010000082.1, from coordinate 3,412 downwards.
AGTACAGCGTCCACCTCAGCAATCTGGCGCACCCGCGGCCTGATCGTCGCCGGTTTCACCGCGCTCAGCTCGTTGTTCTCGCTGCTTGACTACACACCGCTACAGTTCACATCGGTCAACCTTGTGCAAGCACTCGTCCTGGTCGCACTCGGTGCCCTCGCCGCGCTCGGCTGTGCACTGCGAATGCCCGCGCTCCTGCTTACAGCCGGCGCGATCCTCATCGTCGTCGGACTGGTGCGCCTCGCCACCTACGCTGCGACTATCGGCATCATCTCCGGCTCTGTCAACGCCGCCGCCCTCATGACCGGACTCGGCACCGCCCTCACCGCCATTTGGATCACCTCACGGCCGATGCCAAAACGTGGTTGAAGACACCACGGTTGATTGGCAGGTCCAACAGGCCCATCGTCACGACCACCAGCGCACTCCGAACCTGAAACGGTGCGAGCCACGCATCCCCCCTCGAAAGCCCTTTGCGGTGAGTGGGCAGGCCCCGAACAACCCTCTACAGGGTTGCCACGCGATGCAGCATCAGCACGATCAGAAGCCACAAGCGACAGCGTTCGGAGGCGTCGGGGCCGGGCGTAGCCTGCCAAGCATGAAACGGGACGTGGACGAGGACCTGAAGGGCGCGGAGTTCCGCGAGTGCAACCTGAACAGCACCCGTCTGATCGGCGTGGTTATGCAGGGCGCCGTGATCGACGGGCTGGTGACCAACCTCGTTGTGAACGGCGTCGAAGTCATGGAGAACGTCGAGGCTGAGCTCGACCGTCCTCACCCGGTCCGCCGACTCATCAGATCGGACGACCTGGCCGACGTTCGCCGAGGGTGGCGGCAGCTGCGCACCGGCTGGGCGGCGACCGTGGCGCGCATGCGGCAGTCGCCGGGCATCGAGCACGAGCGCGTGAACGACGAGTGGTCGGCTGTGCAAACGCTGCGCCACCTGGTCTTCGTCCACGACTCGTGGTTTCGGCGCTGCTGTCTCGGGTCGACCGACCGATTCACTCCGATGGGGCTCGGCATCGACTCTGTGCCCGGCCGCGAGGAGTAGGGTCTCGACCCATCGGCGAACCCGACGCTCGACGAGGTGCTGGCGCGCCCAGAGCCCATTGTCGGGCAGGCAGTGTCGGGCAGTCACCGTCGGGCCAGAATAGGTGGTACGTGGTTAGAGACGAGGGGGGCGATGAGATCGACAGGGTTCAAGGCGACCTCGGTTCTTGCTAGCGCGGGCGGACTCCTCACCAATAGCGGAGTCGACGACGCGGTCGACGTGCTGCTTATGATTGTGGCGACCTCGGCGTCGGGCTCGAACGTTCACCCCGAGGTAGTCAACGCCGCCCGGCCCCCTCTCGCGCGTGAGGATCGGGCAATCGAGGCCGAGATCGGTCGGCCTGCCCATCGTGTGGCAGCGACATGAACACCGTGACCCTGATCGGCGACATGTCTGCCCTGCTGCATGGGGCTCGGCGATGACGGCCGTCGTGGTGATCGCCAAGGAGTGCCTGCCCGGTCGGGTGAAGACCAGGCTGCACCCGCCGCTCAGCCTCGAGCAGGCGGCGCTGCTCGCGGCGGCAAGCCTCGACGACACGCTCGCGGCCGTTCGGGCTCTCCCGGCGACGCGTCGCATCCTCGCCTTCGACGGTGTCACGCCGCCGGTCGCCGCCGACGCCTTCGAGATCCTGCCCCAGACGTCCGGCCGTCTCGACGCACGCCTCGCGGCCATCTTCGACTCCCTCGACGAACCCACCCTCCTCATCGGCATGGACACACCCCAGGTCACCACGGCGCTGCTCGAGCCAGTCTTCACCGACTGGGACGACACAACGGATGCCTGGTTCGGCCCAGCGAACGACGGCGGCTTCTGGGCGCTCGCGCTCGGCGACCCGCGCGGCCTGCTGTCGCGTCGCGTGCAGTCGAGCGGCGTGCTGTCGCGTGGCGACCTGATCCGCGGCATCCCGATGTCCCAGGACGACACCGGCGCCCGGCAGCTCGCCCGCCTGCACGAGGCCGGGCTCCGGGTGCGGCGGCTCCCACACCTCACCGACGTCGACACGGTCGCCGATGCCGACCGGGTGGCGGCCCTCGCCCCCGGGGGCCGGTTCGCGGCGAGCCTCGCCACGATGCGGCCCGCGGTGCCAGGCAGGCCCGACGCGGGGCTGACACCGAGCGGGTAGGAGCTGTCGCCGGGCCAGTGATGCATCCGACCTCGCTAGTGTCCTGCGCCGTTAGCGTTAGTTCGTTGTAGAAGTCTGCTGAGGGATTCGAGGATCTGTTCGGCGGGCTTGGTCCAGATGAATGACTTCGGGTTCTCGTTCCAACCCTTGACCCATTTGCGGATGTCGGATTCGAGGGCTTGAAGGTTTTGCCGAGGCGTCCCGGACACACGCGGGCCCGGTGGTTGAACGTTGTCTGGCGGCATCACATGGCTACGGTTCAGCTATTCAGCTGACTCGAGCCATGTGTCTACGGCGTCTCGTGCGGCGGCGGGCCGTTCATGGAACAGGAAGTGGCCGGCGCCCTCGATGATGGTGAATGTGGCTGCGGGCATTGCGGCGGTTGTCTCTGCGGCGGCGGCGAGGGGGATGAGGCGATCTGCAGCCCCATGGATGATCGCCGTGGGACACGTTATCGACGGCAGCATCGAGCGGAGGTCAGAGCGCTGAACGACAGCACGCTGTTGGCGCAGGAAGGCGCCCGGGCCAACTGGCGCTGTCATGGCCCGCCATGTGGCCAGCAGCGCCTGGTCAGACTCGTTGTTGGCTGCGACGACGCCGGGGAAGGCGGCGTCGACGAGGGCGTCGAAATGCCCGTCCTCGACGAGTGCGGATTGGCTGGACCGCGCCTTGACCTGCTCTGTGGTGTCGGCTCGGGCGGACGTGCTGACGAGGGCGAGGGCGGTGACTCGGTCGGGTGCTTGCCGGACGACTTCCAAGGCGACGTACCCTCCCATGCTGGTACCAAGAATGGCGAATTCTCCGGCGTTCTCGCGGAGAATCCGTTCAGCCATTGCCGCGATCGTGTCGTCATGGCGGGTATCGGCAATGGTGACCTGACCGTGGGACCAGACAGTGTCGATCACCGGCGCGTAAGCGAGGGGGGAGCAGAGCAGCGGCGGAACCAGGACGATCTTCATGAATCCATTCTCACCAGACCCACCGACAGTCAAGTCGAACGCCACCTCGTAACGTCCAGTTGGATGAGGCAAGCGTGAGTTCATTTGGCTTGTTCTGCCTGGATGGTTGAGGTTGGTGCGTCGATCCAGGCCGCGGCTGGGGAGGCGAGGAACTTTGGCTCGCCTCTGGTGCTGAAACGCTCGCGGTTCCCCTTACGGGTCAGTGAACCGTCCCGGTTTTCCTGCCGCTTTCTTTCTGGTGAAAGGATTCGGATATGCCCAAGAAACACCCAACAGAGG